>NZ_JALJRL010000018.1:0-86602 GCF_024519675.1 Mesorhizobium sp. Mes31
GAAAAGCCAATTGCTTGGCTTTTCGAGCTTCGAACGCCCTGAGCCTGCGAAGGGCCGGGCGACCTCTCAGAACTTAGCTTCCTCGCCCCCGCAAAGCGGGGGAGAGTGGCCGCGAAGCGGTCGGAGAGGGGGCTTCGTAGGGTGCCGGGTTGGCAAGATGAGATTGGCGTCATCTGCCAGGTCTGCGCCATCCCCCTCTCCGTCGCGGCTTCGCCGCGCCACCTCTCCCCCACATTCGTGGGGGCGAGGAACCCAGGCTTTCCGAGGCCCCCCATGTCCCGACACGTCACCTTCATGACCATCGACGATGCCGCGCATTATTCCCCGCAGGAGCGGGCGGCGATCGTTGCGGCCTATCCCGCGCATGAGCGCGAAGCCCGCGCCCGGGGCATTCCGGTGCTGGGGTCGGGGCGCATCTTTCCGGTGGCCGAGGCGCTGATTGCCTGCGAGCCGTTCCGGCTGCCGCGCTACTGGCCGCGCATCGGGGCGCTGGATTTCGGCTGGGACCATCCTTCGGCGGCGATAGAGCTCGCCTGGGATACCGAGGCCGATGTCGTCTATGTCACCAAGGCGGCGCGCGCCTCGCAGCAGACGCCGGCGATGCAGACGCTGACGCTCAAGCCCTGGGGCGAATGGCTGCCCTTCGCCTGGCCGCGCGACGGCCGCCGCGAGACGCTGGAGGGCGCCGGCGTGGCGCTCGCCCGGCAATATCAGGCACACGGGCTGAACATGCTGTCGCGCCACGCGCAATTCCCCGATGGTTCGGTGTCGGTCGAGGCCGGGCTGATGGAGATGCTCGACCGCATGCAATCCGGCCGCTTCAAGGTGTTTTCGACGCTTGGCGACTGGTTCGAGGAATTCAGGCTTTTCCATCGCAAGGACGGCCAGGTGGTGAAGTTGCGGGACGACCTGATGGCGGCGACGCGCTACGGCGTGATGATGCTGCGCGAGGCGGTGGTCGATCCGGCTGAGTTCAAGGCCGCGCGGAAGCAGACGGGGCAGAGCGATCCGCTGGGGGCTTTTCGGTAGCTTCCACACTTCGTCATTCTCGGGCTTGACCCGAGAATCCATGCCGTGACATCGGCCGACGAACGCGGCCCGTCGGAATTCTGCACCGCTGGCGGCGCACAGCATGGATCCGATGGTCCGCACCGCGTCCGCTTCCTTGCTGCGCCCAGGATGACGAGTGGGCGGCGTGCCTGGCCGCGCCTGTAATCCGCAGTACCGGTCGGTCCCTTAAGAAATTTCCCTCCGCCAAATCCCGCGAACGCAGCGGCCAGCGAGCGCGTCATCCGGTCCTGCCGCGATCACCAGCGCGGGGCGCGCCCTTTGTTCAAAACCAGTTGGGCAGGAGACAGCCAATGGTCAGCATCATTCCTCTCTCCGTTGCCCAGCGCCGGCTCGATACCGGCAACGCGGTGCAATATCCGCAAGGATCGCCAATCGGCGGCGCCATGCAAGGCCTTGGCGAGCACCTGTCCGCTGTCGCCGAGCGCTATCAGCAGATGAAGGAGCAGCAGGAGGCGTTCGACGCCGAGCTTAAGCGCCGCCAGTTCAACGCCCAGATCGCTCAAGCCGAAGACGCAGTGGCGGCCAATGCGCCGGCCGATGGCGCTGGTCTGCATGAGGCCATGTACGGCCAGGTCGACCCATCCAATGGCCGGGTGGTGAAGACCGGTCTGTTCGACACGCTGTTTGCCGCTGCCTTGCCCGACATGCCCGAGAGCCAGCGTGCCGCTTTCGCCAGGCAGAAGGAAGCGCTGCGCGAAACCGGCGCGCGACGCATGGCGGCACGGGAGCTTCAGCAGCGCAAGGATTATGAGCGGGCGCAGGTCGACACGGCGCTGCAGACCAGCGCCACCGCCATCGGCAATGCCAATCCCGACGATCACCTCACGTTCGAAGCAACCCGCCAGCAAGGGCTCGACCTGATCGACAAGATGGGGGTCGACGCCGGCATCAGGCAGCAGATGGTCAAGGACTGGTTCGGCACCGCTGCCAGGACGCGGTTCGAGGCACTGATGGCCAAGGACCCGCAGCGGGCGCTGGAGGTGTTTGGTGTCGGCACGCCCGCCGCCGGCAGCACGGCTACGGGCGACAGCGCGCAGACTGGGGGCATCTCGTTGTCAGGCAGCCCCGACGTCGCTGCGGAGAAAGGTGGCCGTATCGGCACACCGACGCCGCATGAGCGCATGGCGCAGGCGTTCAGGGACGATCTTCCGCAGCAGGACCAGGATGCGCTGTCCTTGAAGGCAAAGCTAGCCAAGTTCGCTCGGGACATCAACCTGCGCGTCGCGATCACTCGCGCCGAGGCGGAGGCGCCAGACGAGATCGCCCGCAAAGGCGTCTACTCGGGCAGTATGCCAGGCCGGGATGCCTACAGAACCATCTATGGCCTCGACGAGGGTGACAAGCGCCTGAAGGCTCTTGAGTGGCAGACCGATGTCGGGAAGCAGATTTTCGACATGGGCACCATGCCGAACCAGGCGATTCACGCCGCCCTTCGCGATGCGGATGCGGGTGCGAACACTTCGCAGGAGGACCAGTCGCGCCGTGAGGCAACCGCCGTCGCTGCGAAGCTGGTCTTGGAAAGGAGACGGGCCAATCCCGGTGACTACGTCAGCGAATTATCTTCAGATATTTCCGCTGGCTGGAAGGCTGTACTTGGCAATGGCCCTTACGGTCCAGAGGCATATGACCAAGACGCCTACGACAAAACGCTGGCCTTGTCTGTCGCCCAGCAAAAGGCATTGGGCGTCGCTGATGAAGATCTTCAGCCCGTGCCGTTCTCCATTCTCCTTAGGCTTGCCGAGGACCGCGACAGCGGAAGCATGGACGTCATGGACAATTACGCGAAGGCAAGCGCGTTGTTCGTGCGCACGAAAGATCCTGTCGTGCGGGCAGCCCTGGTCCGGGAATTGGATGCTGCCGGTCTGGGCGGGATTCTCCCCGGCGGCAAGCCGGGCCTTTCGGCGGGCGAGTTGTTTCGGGAGGACGCCAAAGCCCTTGGCAAGGTCGCGGCGAATACCGGGATCGCCGTAGCCAACGTAAATGATTGGGTTGCCTACGGCCTTTCGGGAGGAACGATCAGCCCTCCGCACTACGAGAATGCCTACTACGAGCCTTCGAACAATATCGAGAAGGTGGCTATGCGTCAGGGGAATGACGCATTGGGCTGGGCGATTCCGGGGCCTGGGGTTGGTCGAGCTGCGGTTGTCGAGAAAGACATATTACGAGCAGTTGGGCCGACGAGTGACATAGCGGCACAGCGTGCCGAAGTGCTCGGCGCAATTCCGGCGCCAACAGGCCAGTTCTACAGTGTAATATATGAGATGCGATTGGACCCGACCTTGTATCCGGGTTCGTCGCGCCCAGTACACGTCCAAGCTGCAAACGAATCCCTATTGCGAACGATGGAAGAGGAAATTGCTTTCGCTCAGGATCTGCTGAATCAGGGTCTCAATCTTCAGCGAACGCCGAAAGGGCTAGCCCCCCGCGCTGCACCTTCCGGCTTCAGCTGGCACCACGCAGATGAACCCGGTGTAATGCAACTCGTCCCTAGATCTCAACATGATCAGGGGAGTATCTTTCAGAAAACACTGCATCCCAATGGCCGAGGAGGATTTTCCCTATGGGGAAAAAAATGAAGTTGCTGGATATCGTTGGGCGGTTGTCGGAATTTGACGAGGAGGACCCGGTCTACGCAGCGGAGCCCACAATCTACGTGGCGGAGCCTTGGACAGAGGATTCAGACGCAATGGTTTTGCCTCAGCAGGATGGGGTGTTGGTACCACCCGAGGCAGCTAAAGAGGGCCTAGCATACTTTCTCGAAATCAACCTTGCGATCGAGATTGCCGAGGCTTTTCTTGCATCGCAGAAAGAAAAGCCAAGCATTTCTGCCATCTGCGAACGCGTTATTTATTATGCCACCTATGATGCGTGAGAGGTTAAATGTCGAATAACCCACGTTATGACGGACAGCCGCTGCTTAGACTGCTGGATGTTTATGTGCTCTGGGCGATCGGAGAACTTTCTCAAGAGTCGGAGGAGGGCTTGAAAAGAATGGCCCCCAAACTGCAATCTCTGTTTGGTGGTGATGGACAATGGCATGATGCAGTCGCCCAGTCCATGCACATGCCCGACGGAATGCCGGAAGCAATCCGGGATATGTGGGCGAAAAACCTCAAAATCGCCCGCGACAACAATATGACGCTCACGCCCCAGCAATTTGCCGAGATGTTCGTGGACAACAATTTCGCGGCGTGAGCTTCGGCAGAATTACGGTGACGGTATTGCCCTGCCGTGGTCGGCCTCGTCCCCGAGGTTTCGCGAGCAAAACGCGGCCATGCGGTCAATCCATACGGACTACCTGCCGGGTATGGTGCACTGTGGCCGTAATTCGAAGTTGATCGAAAACAAGCTACGCCGTGGTGGAATCAGTTGCTGAAGGACCTGGGAGGATAGCGGTGGGATACAGTTTGACTGAGGGCCAGTTCGACGCGCCGGCTGAATCCACAGTTGTCGATGGCCTGTCGGCACGTTTGGGAGTCGCACTGCCCAAGGACTACGCCGATTTCCTCAAAGAGCATAATGGAGGTGAAGGATTCATCGGCGACAGCTATGTAATTTTTTTATCAAACCGATTGCGGTTGGCGGCGATCCAGTCAGTTTGGAGAACAAGATATGGTTGACCAGACAAGAGCATTTTTAAGTGGTGCGCTTCTGGAATCGAACTATCGAAATTCAGCGTAAGGTGGCACTGGAGAAGGTGGCACGGGCGGATCGTTAGGGCGCGGCAATTGCGGCGATGTGCATTTTAGCGGCTGTGTCTATGTGAGTGGAGGGAGGTTCGGGACCGAGACGTGGAAATAGTGCACTGTCACCGTAATTCGGCTTTGGAGCTTGAAGATGAGCTCCACGCGTTACCGATTTTTGCGGAATGACCGGGCGATACGCTCGGCAATCGGCCCGAACGTCGCCTGATCCTTCTTGTTCCAGACCATATCGAAACAGGTGATGATACGGTGTTTCTGGCACATGCCGTAGAAAATTGCCGTTCCGTCCGCTGAGGTGCCGGAAACCGCGGCGAGCGATGGCCTGTCAAGCTTATATGTCACTTTGTGGGCATCGCCGACGACCGCCTGCTTGAGATACTCGAACGGGCTCATTTTGTTGTTATCGGCCCGGTACTGACGGAGCTCGGCATCGGGATACCCGATTGGGTCGAACGTTTGGCCGTGGTTGTCGGCGAAGCCACCAAGCAATCGACCATCGCCCTCAACAAAGAAAACGGGGATTTCGATTGTGCTTCCACCGCTGATGGAGGTGGTCCATTTGATAGGCTCCTTGGCAACGGCCAGCGGTTGCGCCAGCATCAATAAGCCAAGTGCAAAGACGATTGCTCTCATGACATTTCCTCTCCCAGCATCGCCATCGTAGAAATGCCTCCTATGGTTGTGCCGTTTGTCGTACTACGCCGATCAGGTTGTGACAACAATTACATGGGCCGCAACAGCAGTTTCGGCAAGCGTTGTGAGATTATCCCAAACGCTGCGCGACATGGCTTTGCGATGGCCGTGCTTTTCAATGACGATGGCTTGAGAACGATAGGGAGTTACATGCTGGCCCGGAAGCATAAATTAGGAATTTTTTCTTACGTACCATTGACGGCGTGACGGCACCAATGGTACATTTTTGTCCATGGTGCTGATTTGCGCCAACGGCCCGCCGACGAGGCGGGTTTTGTTTTGGGGCGATGGTCGGTTCGGATAGATGCCGCGACGATCGCGACGGAACGCAGCGCCTCGTCGCGGCGCCCGCAGGTCACGGGATGAGATCCCTTGGGCTGCGGAGCAGCTCCAGGTCTGCGCTGCGCTTCCTCCGCCATAGGATGACGAAGCAGATGGCGCATCGGCGCTTCCTTCGCCGACGATGGCTTCCGACTGACGAAAGTCCATCCATGACGCTCCGCATCATCCCCGCCACTTTGCGGGACCTCTCCTATATCGCCGCGAACCTGCGCCCCGAGGACCGCGCCGAGATCGACTGCCAGCTTGACCATTGGTCGCCGGCGCTGCTGGCGCTGACGGCGCTGCAGGGGTTTGCCTATGTCGCCGAGCTCGACGGCAATCCGGAGGCCGGATTTGGTGCCGCCGAGCAGCGCGGCGGGCTGTGGATCGCCTGGAGCTGGGGCACGCGCCGCATGAAGCGCTGCGTGCCTGGGATAACGGAATTCTTTCACACGGTGCTTGGGCCTCAGGTCGCCGCGCGCGGCGCCTGGCGGGTCGAGGCCCGGGCGCTTGCCGCCAATCATCTGGCGCTGCGCTGGCTCGGCCGGCTCGGCGCCACGCAACGCTGCCGGCTGCCGGGCTATGGCAAGAACGGCGAAGATTTCTTCCTCTATGACTGGACAAGAGAAGGCTGGAACCATGTGTCTGTTTCAAAAACCACCGGAACTGAAGCCATTGCCGCCGGTGCCGACCGTGCAGGACAAGGATGTGCAGGCGCGCGAAGCGGCGCTGCGGTCTGAGCTCGAACAGCGCCAGGGCACGGCGAGCACGATCAAGACCGACCTCGCGCCGTCGAGCCTCACCGGCCAACGCCGCGTGCTCTTGGGGCTTTGACCATGACCGCGATGAAGCGCAGTTTTCGCCGCCGCGTGCTGGACTGGTGGTACTGGCGCCGGCATGCACGGCTGGTGAAGAAGCGCGGGTGAGGGGGGCATCCTTCTCCACCAGGGGGAGAAGGGAAGGCTCCGCCGTTCACGCCTTCTTCGCGAACGCCCAGACCATCAGCGGGTATTCTTCATCATTGCTCAAGTCGCGCCACAGGCCGTAGGCGCGCACGGGGCCACCAATATGGGCGCGGGCGCAGGCCTTGTTGCCCCAGCCATGCACCTTGACGTTGGCCTCGGCAAAACCACCCTCGACCATCAGCTGCTTCAGGCCGGCTGGCGTCCATCTGTTGTAGTCGTGCGGCCTGGCATGGACCCGGAACAGGAAAGGCGTCGCCACCATCGCCCAGCCGCCTGGCCTTGTCATGGAATGGATATTTGCCACCGCCGCCAGCGGCCGCTGGACATGCTCCAGCACCTGGTCGGCGATGACGATCGAATATTGCTCGTCGGTGCGGTCCTTGCAGATGTCGAAGGCGGGGAAATCGACCGACCTATAGTTGGGGCACATTGCCCGCCAGTAGCGGTTCCAGCCGGGCGAGATCTCGATGACATCGGAGGCCTTGCGGTTTCCGGCTTCGAGGAAGAGCGTGAACGCCTCGATCTGGCGGATGCGTAGCCAATTGCGGGAATCATAGCCAAGCAGACGTTTGGCCGCCTGTTTGCCGCGGTTTTTCAGGGCGCCGGCAAGGCTTGTCGTCATAGGATCGACCTCCTTCAAAGCCCGCCGCGCAGGAGTCCCTAACACCGCCAGGTGGGCAAAAGATGACAGGGCAGCCAATCTCCCCCCTCGTGGGGGAGATGCCCGGCAGGGCAGAGGGGGGCGTGAAGGAACGCCAACCTCGGCCATTTCCAATCGAACACCCGTGACGGGCAACATGAATATGAGGCTGGCGGGACAGCGCCCCCCTCTGGCCTGCCGGCCATCTCCCCCACGAGGGGGGAGATCGACAGTTCCTGCCTCCGCGCCAAACAAGCGAGCTTAGACATGACCGATTCCCGCGCCCGCGATATCCTTGTCCGCCAGTCCGAGCTCGAGAGCGAGCGCAGCCAGTATGAGGCTGTGTGGGAGCAGGTGGCGGAGTTCTGCGACCCCGACGCGCCCGATATCTGGCGCGGCCGGCGCAGCGGCGGCCCGGACTCGCAGGCCGAGCGGCAGGAGCGGCGCGGGTCACGCGTCTACGCCAACACCATCAACTCGGCCGCCAACCGGCTGGCCGCCGGCCTCGAAAGCCTGATCATTCCGCAGTCGGAAAAATGGCACGGGCTGTCGACCGCGCAGATGAATGACGAGGAGACCGACGAGGAAAAGGAGTGGGCGGAGGCCCTGCGCGATTTCCTATTCTCGCTGCGCTACTCCGCCAATTCGAACTTCGTGCCGGCCACGCAAGCCTGCCTGCGCAACGTCGTGCGCTATGGCCCGGCCTATCTCTATGCCGAGGAAGGGTTCGGCAACACGCTGATCCGCTACGCCTCGATCCCCGTCGTCGAGGGCTATCTCTCGCGCAACCGCTGGGGCCAGGTCGACACGTTCCACCGCCGCTACGAGCGCACGGCGCGGCAGGCAGCACAGCTGCTCGGCTACGACAAGCTGCCGGCACGCATCAAGGTGCTGGTCGACGACCCGGCCAAGTGCGACACCAAGATCTCGCTGGTCCAGTGCATCCAGCCGCGCGACGAGCGCAAGATGTACCGGCTGGGCGGCCAGTACCAGTATCTCGACACGGCGTTTGCCTCCTACCACGTCATCGAGGACGAGGAGGAGATCGTCCGGGAAAGCGGCTTCCGCACCTTCCCGGTGTCGACCTTCAACTGGCGCCGCTACGAGGGCGATCCCTATGGCATTTCGCCGACCATCGAGGCGCTGACCACGGTGCGCGAGGAGAACGCGGTGCGCCGCTCGGGCCTGCGCGCGCTGCAGCAGATCACCGACCCGGCCACCGCCTCGAAGGCCAGGCTCGACTATGTGCCGGTGCTCAATCCCGGCGAGAACTATCCCGGCCTGATCGACGACAATGGAAGGCCGCTGATCGCGCCAATCACCACCGGGCAGAACCCGACCTATGCCTTCAACTACGCGCAGAGCCGCGCCGACGAGATCCGCGACATGATGTTCGTCAATCTGTTCCAGACGCTGGTGCAGAACCCGCAGATGACGGCGACCGAAGCGCTGATCCGGCAGGAAGAGAAGGGGGCGCTGCTCGGGCCTTCCGGCTCGATCATCCAGGCGGGCTTCGCCACCAATCTTGATCGCGAGCTCGGCATTCTCGAGGACAAGGGGCTCTATGACGAGGACAGCCGCTTCCTGCCGCCGGAAAGCCTGGCCGGCAAGGCGGTGCGGCCGACCTTCACCGGCCCGCTCGACGTGCTGCGCCGCTCGGCCGAGGCGCGCGACACCATCCAGGTGGTGACGACGGCCATGCAGATGGCGCAGTTCGACCCCGGCGTGATGGACAACATCGACAGCGACGAGGCGATCAAGATCGTGCAGAGCGCCGGCCGCAGCCCGCAGCGCATTTTCCGGCGCAAGGAGGAGGTGGACGGTCTGCGCGGCGCGAGGGCCAAAGCCCAACAGGCGCAGGCCGGCATGGCGGCGATCGCCACCGCGGGCAAGGCTGCCAAGGATGCGGTGCCGGCGGCCGTGCAGGCGCGCGACAGCGGCTTGCTTGATGGGTTGCAGACCATGCTGCAGGGCGCGGGCGGGCAGGGTGGTCAGACCGGGCAAGGCATGCCCGGTGGTGGCCAGGCGCCGGCGGGTGGCGGCGCATGAGCGGCAAACGCTTCGCCCGCGCCAGTCAGGCCGGCGGCCCGGCCAGGGCGCGGGACGCGCTGACCAAGGCGTATCTGCGCGTCTTCTCCGGCGAGGATGGCGAGATGGTGCTGGCCGACCTCGCGGCGACCGTCGGCTACTACCGGCGGCCGTCCTATGGCGAGTGGATGGCACGGACCCGGACGCCCGATGGCTTCGAACTGCACAGCGCGCTCAGCAATGCGCGTGCCGAAGTGGTGCAGCACATTATGGGGTTCCTGACCCTGGACGAGGCGCAGCTGGCGGCGCTGGAGAAGGCGGCAAGGGCGGAGGGGTAGGCGAGGGCCATCTCGCCAAGCATACGGTGATGACAGCGCTCATCGAAAGACTTTCTTTAAAGAATATCCCGAATTAGCTGGATCCGTTTTTTATTCACCACCGAATCGAGCAGAAAGTTCTTAAGAGATATATTGGAGTTATAACAAATGAGATGATGCACTCGCTTGAAAATCTCCGCGGGATACCAAAGGAGTTGAATTCCACGTTGCATCTGAGTACCATCCGGCGCGAATGGGGCGCTTTCTACAGGCAGAATCCAACTACCACACTACAGAAGCTGCTAGAGAAGGCGGCGGAAGTAGATCAACAATATGGCCACCTTTTCAATCCACCAATAGGTAAGAAATGAAATATTATTATCTAGAACCAGAAGTTTCTGGCGGCCCTGGTGAAAATACCATTATGAACTCAAGCGTTCACCCTCCTTTCGTAACCCGTTTACACTATGAATTTGATGGATGGTTGGGCGATAGCATAGTGACGTCGTTCCCGTGTTACATTGTAACCGAAGATGCCAGAGAGAAAATTCTTGAAAGTGAGTTCTCTGGTATAACATTTGATGACGTCGAGGTGACCACATCCGAGTTGTTCGAGGAAATGCAACCGGACCAGAGGCTTCCGCCCTTCGCATGGCTGAAAGTGAACGGGGATGCGGGCCACGACGATTTCGGAATCGCGAAAGACTATCGCCTCGTCGTTTCCGAACGCGTTCTCGATGCCCTCAAGCCGTTCGGGATCTCCAATGCCTTGGTTGAACCTTTTGAAGCATCTTGATGTTCTCAGTCTTGGGGGCGGCGTTGAGGCGATGGATTGCTGTGCTGAGGTCGAAACCTGACGAAGCGACACCGGGGCACCCGCCCAACGAGTCGGCAGGATACTTTAAAATAAGACCGAACGTCGCTGGCGGGATTGGCGAAAACACCGTTCTCGACCGGAGCGTTCACCCGCCAATCGTAAGCAGGCTCCACTATGTGGTAGAGGGCTGGTTCGGTGATGTAATCGTTGCGACATTCCCCTGTTTCCTCGTCACTCAGGAAACCCAGCGCGCACTGCAGGAGATGGGATTTTCAGGTGCGACGTTCGCCGACGCCGAGGTGACTATCTCGGAAGAGTGTCAAGAGGATCAACCCGGTCTGGAGCTGCCACGTTTCGTCTGGCTGAAAGTGAATGGGAAGGCTGGCCGAGACGATTTCGGGATCGCAATACCCTTCCGCCTCGTCATCTCGAAACGCATTCTTGATTTGCTGGAATCACTGGGAATACCGTTTGCAGTGGTCGAACCCTACGAACAGTAACGGGATTGCGCCTTTGTTGTCGCGGCGACGCAACGGCCTCTCCGGTGAGTTTGGCGGTAGTCCGATCGACACCTCCAACGAGATCGTTCTGCCTCGCGAAGTTCATCGACAACAGGCTACGCCGTGATGGAATCAGTTGCTGAAACACCTGGGAGGATAGCGGTGGGATATGGTTTAACTGAGGGACAGTTCGATGCACCGGCTGAAGCCGCAGTCGTCGATGGCCTGTCCGCACGCCTGGGAGTCGCGCTGCCCAAGGATTACACCAAATTCCTTAAGGAGCATAATGGCGGCGAAGGCTTCATCGGCGACAGCTATATAATTTTTTTCAAAGCCGAAGAGTTGGTAGACTTCAACCGAGAATATGAGGTTGAAAAATACGCACCAGGCATCCTGTTGTTTGCATCAAACGGAGGAGGGGAAGCCTATGGCTTCGACACCCACGATGTGGAAATGCCAATCGTGCGCATCCCCTTTATATTTATGGAACGGCAATCCGCCGAGACGATAGCGCGAGACCTCGCCGATCTATTTGCTACGCTGGGGGACTTGAAATGAGCGTACAAGATACAGCTTCTCGCTCCAAGGGCATGGAACTGTTCGAGATCAAACCGATAGCGGTTGGTGGCGATCCAGTTAGTTTGGAGAACAAGATCTGGTTGACCAGACAAGAGCATTTTGAAGTGGTGCGCTTCTGGAATCGAACAATCGAAATTCAGCGTAAGGCGGCGCTGGAAAACGCGGGACGAAACGGGGAATAGGGCGCAAGGGGCACTGCAATGGTTGCGCCTGAGCCGGACGAGGGATTGGTGCCGCCAGCGGCCGCCAAAAAGGGCCTGACATATTTCATCGAAATATTCATCGCGATCGAGAATTACGGTGACAGTGCACTAATTTCCTTTCGCCGTCGGCCTCGTTTCTGGGGTTTCACGGCTCTGCCGGTTTGCCCGGCGATCCGATCCAAAAACGCCTCGTCGCCCACCGGCCGGCCGATGCTCTCGGCCTTGCGCAGGTTTGGCATAAGGCACCAGCCCAGGTGCTGACATCGGCGGCCCGGCAATGCTCGACCAGCAGCCCCCTATAGAACTCATAGTCTCGATGCGTGATTGTCGACGGCGGCACCCGGCAAGACCAGGCAACCGCTGATCTGGCCAATGTTGATGGCTTCCTTGGCCTGTGCGGAGACCGAAAAGGCAACCAGGAGTGAGGCTGTCAGAAGTCGCATCGTCACCCCCTTGGAGAGGAGACGATAGCGTCGAAATGCTCTGGGGATAAGGGCAGAGCCAGCTTTTCAGGCCTTGGCGCTGCCCCTCATCCACCCTTCGGGACCTTCTCCCCGTTGAACGGGGAGAAGGTGGCTAACGGTCAATAATCGCCGTTGTAGTAGCGGTCGTCGCAAGGCGCCGTGTAGATGCGGCCGTAGCGGTCCTGGTAGCGGCACATCTGTTCGCCGCGGCGCTGCGGGGTGGTGGCCGAGCCGACGACGGCGCCGAGCAGCGCGCCACTGGCCGCGCCGATGACCGTGCTCTTGGTGTTGCCGCCGATGGCCTGGCCGACGAGAGCGCCGCCGGCGCCGCCGATCAGTGCGCCGGTGGTGGCACGCTGCTGGCCTTCGGTCTGAGTCTCGCAGCCTGCAAGGGCCGCAGTCATGAGGACGGCCAAAATCGCTTTCTTGATGATCATCTGAAGAACCTCCTTTTGAGGCCACGGGGGCCGATGCCCAGCCAAGTGCGGTCGCATTGCGGCGGAACGGCGGCGCCCTTTCTCACGAAGTGAGTCATGGTTTCTCGGGCGTTGATAGGCCGAGAGGCGAAAACACCCCTTTCGAACAAGGCGGTAGCGCCGATCCTTGTCAAAATGATTCAGCCTTGGCGTCTGGCCCACGCCGGCCCGTCGCCATCGCTCCCCAGCCCTTCGACCTATCAATCCGCCCGAAGGCGGACCGGCCTTTCACCGTTCGTCATCTGGAAAGCCAAGCAATTGGCTTCCCGTGCGCCGCGCGCACCACGTCTCGCCCAACAATGGAGAAATGAAATGACCCGAGGTCTTCCCCGCACACTCGTCCGCGCCGCCGCCCGCGAGGCCGGCTTTGCCCCGCCCAAGCTCGGCCTGAAAGCCGTCACATCAGGGCAGGGCGGCTCTTATCGCACCGTGTTCACCTTCGCCGGCATGCAGGTGCCGGTTACTGACGCGCTGGCCTATGCCAGCCAGAAGGTCTTCGACTTCACCGACGGCAAGGTGCGCATCAAGGGCGGCACGGCAAGGCTGCAGTTCGCGGTGCTGACGGCGCGTGCATCGACCATCAACGACAATGCGGCGCTCACCTGGTCGCTCGGTTCAGCGCCGGCATCCAGCGCCACGCTCGCCGGGGCCATGGTCAATGTGCTGGCCTCGACCGCCCGCGCGCTGGACGGCGCCGGTGCCGCGCTGTCGACCGCCTCGGCCGCTGACATCGCCGCCGCCGCGACGCTGGATGGCACTGCAACGCCGGTCGATCTCCATCTCAACCTGGCCTTCGCCACCGGTACGGACATCGATGCCGACGGGACGCTTGCGGTGACCGGGACGATCACGCTGCTCTGGGAGAACTGGGGGGATAATGCGTAGGCGCCCGATGACGGCCAATCTCCCCCGTGAGGGGGAGATGCCCGGCAGGGGCAGAGGGGGGCGCTGTCCCGCCGGCCTATCCTGTTGATCAAATTGCATTTGCACGAAGGTGCAGGCCGACGAAGTGCGCCGATCGCTTGCGTTCCTTCGCGCCCCCCTCTGTCCTGCCGGACATCTTCCCCACGAGGGGGAGATTGGCAGCTTCGCCGCCGGCTCATTTCTAACCCTCACAAGGAAATCTCACATGACAGATCTGGCAGACGCCGGGTCCGTGGCGGCGCGTGCGCTGCCGGCGGGCAACCCAGTACGGCCACCGGCAGGCGCGGACAACGGGTCCGCCGCACCTGTCGCCAAGAGTTGGTTTGACGGTCTTTCCGAAGGCAACCGCAAGCTCGCTGAAACCAAGGGCTGGACCAAGCCTGAAAGCCTCGATCGGGTTTTCACATCCTATGCGGAACTGGAACGGCAGCAGGGTGAGAGCCTGCGCGTACCCGGCCCGGATGCATCACGCGAGGACTGGGAGCGTTTTCATGCCCGGCTGCCCGAGACCATGCGTCCGGTTACCTCGTCCGAGAAGGTCGAATACCGGCGGCCGGAAGGCCTGCCGGAAAACTTCGCCTATTCTGACGAACTCGCCAATGCGTCCAAGGCCTGGGCGGTCGAAGCCGGCGCAACGCCGAAGATCGCCCAAGCCTACCACGACAAGTTCGTCGGCTACATGGCCGAGCAGGCCGCGCGCCAGGAAATCGCGCTCGCCCGCTCGGTCGAGGCCACCCATGACGACCTCGTCAGGGACTGGGGGCCGACCGACAGCGACGGCTTTCGCCAGAAGCTCGAGGTCGCCAACCGGGCGATGAAGAAGCTCGGCCTGGTCGACGCCTACAAGGCGAAGGGCATCCTTCTGCCTGACGGGGCGCTGACCGATCCGCAGATCGCCAAGGCGTTTCACGCCGTTGGCGAGGCGATGTTCCGCGAAGACACGATCGACGGCGGTGCTGCCTCGAGCGGAGGCAATCCCTTCAAGCGCAACGCCGCCGGCGAACGCAACCTGACGGCGATTTCAGCCCTCGTCAAAAGCGACCCCGCACGCGCAAGGCGGCTGGCTCGCGAGGCCGGCGAGAGCCCGGACCTCTGGATGCCAAACAACCCCCTCTGACTCTACAGCTCGCCGCCAAACCCAAACCTGAAGGAAGAGAAAAATGGCAGATGCCTACACCCGTATCGCGGACGCGATCGTTCCGTCCGTCTATGCGCAATATGCTTTCGAGGAACACGTCCAGTCGCTCGAGATCTACCAGGCTGGAATCCTGTTCTCCGACCCGGCCATCTCCTCGAAACTGTCGATGGGCGGCCGCTCGGTCGACATGCCCGGCTGGAAGGATCTCGGCAACGATCCGTCCGAGCCGGTCAATGACGATCCGGCCGACTCCATCGAGATGAAGAAGATCGGCTCGCGCCGCGAGGTCGCCGCCCGCAATGTCCGCGCCCAGGCGTGGGGCGTTCCGGACCTGACCTCGATCCTGGCGGGCGATGATCCGCAGAAGCTGATCGTCAAGCGGCAGACCGAGTACTGGCAGCGCGCCAACAAGCTGACCTTGCTCGGCATCCTGAAAGGCGTCGTCGCCGACAACATCGCCAATGACGGCGGCGACCTGGTGCGCACCACCGGCGCTTCCATCGTCGACACCGACATCATCGAGGCGGCTTACCTGATGGGCGACCGCGCCGACAAGTTCAAGACGATCTGGATGCACTCCAAGCAGATGAAAGCGCTGAAGCTCGCCGACCTCATCGACTATGTGCCGTCCTCCGAGCAGGGCGGGCCGCTGATCCCCTACTACATGGGGCTGCGGGCTGTCGTCGACGACGACATTCCGGTGGCCGCGGGCGTCTACACCGCCTTCATGTTCAAGGACAAGGCGATCCTGTGGAACGAGCTGCCGGTCAACACCGAAGGCGGGCCGCTGGAGTTCGACCGCAAGCCGCGGCAGGGCCATGGCGGCGGCGTCACCGAAATGGTCGGCCGCCGGCACTTCGTGCCGCATGTTCCCGGCACTCGCTTCCTGGACGCCTCCTCGGCCGGCGAATTCGCCACCGATGCGGAACTGGCGCTGGCGGCCAACTGGGACCGCACCGCGTCCAGCGTCAAGAACATGACGTTCATCGCGCTGAAGACGACAGAAGCCTGACCGGGCCGAGGCGAGGGGCGGGGGCGTCGCGCCCGCCCCGCTGAAGCGTGGCCAGGCCGTGAAGAAATGCTGGTATCCTGGTGTGGCCGGGGTCACGCGAAAAGGCGGACCCGGGGGACACGGGTCCGCCTTTGCTTGCCGAGCTGCTTCGGGGGGAAGACGGGTTTTCGGCAAACAATCCGATAGCAATGTCAGCATGCGTTGAATGTGCTGGGCTTCGGAAGATTGGATAGTGAGCGCGTCTCGCCTCGCATTCAATTCGCCCGATAGGCGTAATCCGATATACCTAAGGCTGGGACGCCAGCTATGTTGGCCTCCTCACAGTCGACGTCGGCAATCCGTCGTACAATCGAGCCTCCGGACAGAGGCGCGCGGTCCCCCCAGCTTCGCGTATCCGCCGACGACAACCGCCGGCTCCCACCTCCCATCCACATCAGACACACTGCCGCCCCGCAGCGGCTTTTTGCCGTGGAGGCATCAAATGTTCCGATCAACCACCCTGACGGAGGCCTGACCCATGGCCATCACCCCGCTCGACATCGCCAACATGGCGCTCGCCGTGCTCGACGAGGCGCCGATCGACAGTCTCGATCAGGACGTCAAGGCGGCGCGGCTCATCAATCTGCATTTCGACCTCGCGCGGGAAGCGGAACTCACCAAATACGCCTGGGTGTTCGCGATCCTGCGCGCCACGGTCGCGGGTACGGATAGCGGCAGCGGCGATTGCACGCTGAACTTCGCCTATGAACTGCCGGCCGACTGCCTGCGGCCGCTGCCATTGACCCACAATGGCGAACCGGACGGCGTGCCGATTTCCTGGCTGCAGGAGGCCGGGGTGATCTACTGCGACCAACAGGGGCCGCTAGCCATCCGCTATGTCGCCAACCTCACCGACCCCAACGACTGGGACGCGCTGTTCACCGAGGTGCTGGTGGCGGCGCTCGCCATCAAGCTCGCGCATCCGCTGACCCACAAGTCGGGCATGATCGACATCGCCCGCTCGGCCTATGACCGGGCGCTGGATGCGGCGCTGACCGCCAATGCCATCCAGCGCGGCGGCCGGTTCTACACCGCGTCCTGGGGCAGCCAGCGCGGCGACAACAGGATTGCGCGCTGATGACGACACTCTATCCGGTCCAGGACGTCTTCACCCGGGGCGAGATTTCGCCCAGGCTGCACGCCCGCGCCTCGCTCGATTTCTATCGGGCGGCGCTGTCGAAATGCGAGAACTTCGTCACGCTGCCGCATGGCGGCATCCGCAAGCGCGGCGGCACCTATTTCGCCGGCGAGGTGAAGGTATCGGCCAGGAAGACGCGGCTGGTCCCGTTCATCTTCTCGGCCGACCAGGCCTATGCGCTCGAATTCGGCGACCAGTATATCCGCGTCTACGCCTATGGCGCGCGCGTCGGCACGGTGGAGGTCGCCTCACCCTATCTCGAAGCGGACCTTTTCGAGCTCACCTATGTGCAGTCGGCCGACCAGATGTGGATCACCCATCGGGATTATCCGCCCAAGGTGCTGACGCGCACCGCGCATACGAGCTGGACGCTGACGGATTTTCTCTTCCTCGACGGTCCATACGATCCAATCAATGAGACCGCCACGACGCTTCAGCCGGCGAGCACCGGCCACGCGACGCCGAAGATGACGAGCGCCACCGCGCCGAGCGGCACGGTGACCGATGACGGTACCGGCGCCAACAGTTGGCAGATTTTCGATCGCGATTTCACGCAATACGTAAAGGTCGGGGACGGAAGCAACGGCTTCGTGCAATACCGGTTCCCGGCCGGGCAAGGGAAGGCGGTCAACGCTTACTGGATCGCGGCAACCGACAACGTCACCAGCAACGGCGACATGGCGACCGCGTGGACGCTCTCGGGCTCGAACGACGGTGTCAATTACACATCTCTCGACAGCCGTGCGGGCGAAATCGGCTGGTCAGGCTCGGAGGTCCGTTTCTACGAATTCCAGAACTCGGCCACCTACGAATATTACAGGTTCAAGTTCTCCGGCGGTGGCGGCGGTGATGCAACCGTCACCAGCATGGCTGAACTCGCCATGGCCGAAAACGGCGACACCATGACGCCGTTCGATCTAACCGCCTCATCGATCGTCGGCATCAACGATGGCGCCGGCTTTCAGCCGAGCGATGTCGGCCGCGCCATCCGGCTGCTCGGCGGCGACAATGTGTGGCGCTGGGCCAAGATCACCAGCCGCACCAGCACGACGGTCGTCAAGATCAGGCTCCATGGCCATGCGCTTCCCGACCTCTCGCCGATCACCCGCTGGCGTCTCGGCACCTTCGTGCCAGGAAAATATGTCGAGAGCGGCTCGCTCTACGAAGAGCGCCTGGCCTTCAGCCGGAAATTCTCGGTCTATGCCTCCGCCACCGGCGACTTCGACAATTTCGCGCTCGGCGAGAAGGACGACGATGCGCTGGAGTTCGTCCAGGCCGGCGGCGGCCAGGCCAACGACATCGTCTGGATCGCCGATTCCGACGGCGCGCTGCTGATCGGCACTTCGGGCGGCGTGCGCGCCCTTTCGGGCTCGGGCATCGACGAGGCGCTGACGCCGTCCTCGTTCAAGAACCGGCGTTCGCGCACCTTCGGCTGCGCCCGCATCCGCCCGGTCGATGCCGGCCAGTCGTTCCTCTATGTCACCCGCTCGCGCAAATCGATCGCAGAGCTGACGCAGACGGCGCAAAGCCGGTTCACCTCTGACGATGTCGGCCAGATATCCGAGCATATCCCCAAGCAAGGCGTGGTCGAACTGGCGTTCCAGACCGACCCCGACCCCATGCTGTGGTTCCCGCTCGATAATGGCGAGCTTGGGGGTTACACGCACCAGCCATCCCAGGATGTCAGAGGCATGCACCGGCACCGCCTGGGCGGTGGCTTCGGTGGCTCCGATTGGGCGGTCGTCGAAAGCGCCGCGGTGACCCCCGGGCAAGACGGCAATGACGACCTCTGGCTGGTCGTCAAGCGCACCATCAACGGCGTGACCAGGCGCTATATCGAGATCAAGACCGCGCCGTTCGAATATGGCGCCATCGCCGACGCCTTCGAGGTCGATTGCGGCCTGACCTACGTTGGCGCCGCGGTGACCACGGTGGGCGGCGCCATGCATCTCGCAGGCCAGTCCGTCGATGTTCTGGCCGACGGCAAGGTCTATCGCGGCCTCACCGTCAGCGGCGGCGGCACGGTGACGCTGCCGGGTGGGGCGACCGCCGCCAAATGGCAGCTCGGCCTGCCCTATGCGGCTGGCGCCGACACGCTGGAACTCGATGTCGGCGGCCGCGACGGCTCCATCATCGGCCGCCGCAAGAAAGTGGCGAAAGTGATCCTGTCGCTGCTCGAGACCGACACCACCGGGCTCGAAGTGCAGTCCTTCCTGCGCGGCCGCTGGGAGCCGGTGCGGATACATTCGGTCGCCGCGCCTGACGGGCGGGCAACGCTGTTCACCGGCAATGTCGAGGTGCCGATCGACGACAGCTGGGAAGGGCAGGGCCGGGTGCGGATCCGCCACGTCAACCCGACGCCCTGCACGATCCGCGCGTTCACGCCGGTGTTCGACGCGGAGCCGTAAGTGAAGCCAGCGTAGCGTTCCCGCCCACCCCCCTCCCTCTGGCCTGCCGGCCATCTCTCCCGCAAGGGGGAGATCAGCGGCACCTTCTGCTTTCGCCAATCGCCAACGTCGCAGGAATAGCGCCACGTCTGAACTGCCAATCTCCCTCCTTGCGGGGGAGATGGCCGGCAGGCCAGAGGGGGGTGCTGTCCCTCCGGCCTCGGCTGTTTCTGCCAGCCAAAAAAGGGACCTCCCCACCAATGACATCCCACCATGCCGAGCAACTCGGCAGGGCGCGGACGGCTGCCGAGTTCGCTGCCGTCATCGCCTTGCTTGATACCGAGCTCAATGACGCGATCGCCCGCAAGAGCGAACTGGCACAAGCCGAGGACCGCGCGGTCTTCGGCGACGGCGACCTGGCCGCCGCACGTGCCGCCCTCGACGACTGCAACGACCAGATCGCGCTCCTGGAAAAGACCATCGACGCCGCCGGCAAGCGCCGTGCGGAGGCAGCGCAGAGCGAAGCCCGGGCCGACATCGCCGCCCTCGGCGACGAGATCAAGGCCAAGGCGGCAGTGCTCGGCGAGCGCTGGCGCAGCGTCCACCGGCTGGTCGAGCAGCTGCGCCAAGAACTGTTCGAGGCCGATGCGCTCGCCCGCACCATTGCCACCGCCAATGGCCTGTTCGACGCCGCCGGCGTCACCGAGCTGAAGGTGAATCTCACCACCACCCGCCGCGCCGCCATGGCCGGCGTGCGGGCCGCCCCACCGGCGCGTCTCAGCCGGCCGGCGCTGCAGGCCGACAGGCTGCTTTTGTCCTTCCTCAGCCCCGGCGGCGCGCTCGACCCGCGCCCGGCGCTCGGCGCCCCCGTGGACGGCATCAAAAGCAAATTCATTCCCGCAAGCTTTAGCGAACGAGGCTGACCATGTGCACACTTGCCCTTCTTGGACTGGCAGGGACCGCCCTGTCGGCCGGCGGCGCGCTGGTCGAGGGCCAGCAGCAGAAGCAGATGGCCGACTACCAGGCCAAGGCCTATGAGCAGCAGGCGCTGGCCGACGCGCAAAGTACCGCCTTCGAGCAGAGCCAGGAGCGCCACAAGCAGGACCTGCTGCAGGCTCAGGCCCGCGCCCAGGCTGGCGCGTCCGGCGTCGGCATGGCCGGCTCGCCGACCGAGGTGCTGGCGGCCAACGCCAGGCAGGGCCAGCTCGACCTCGACGCGATGTTGTACGGCTCGCAGCTACGCCAGAACAATCTCAACAGCCAGGCGGCCATCTCGCGCTTCTCCGGCAAGCAGGCGGTGACGGCGTCGATCTTCAACGCCGGCAGCGCGCTCGTCGGCGGCCTCTCCAAAATCTACGACCCGGCGAAGAGCCAGACCTCGAGCATGGCAGTCGGCACGGCGCCGACGCGTTCCGTGATCTTCGGCAGTTCGCCTCTCAGGGCTGCGTGGGCAGGGAACACTTAAATGGCAACCATCCCTCTCCAAATAGCCCAGCGCCGGCTCGATACCGGCAATGGGGTGCAATATCCCCAGGGATCGCCCGTCGGCAGGGCGATGCAGGGGCTGGGCGACCAGCTTTCCGCTGTTGCCGAGCGCTACCAGCAGATGAAGGACCAGCAGGAGGCGTTCGACGCCGAGTTGGCAGGACGCCGGTTTAAAGGCCAGGTCGCGCAGGCGGAAGACGAGGTGGCGGCCAACGCGCCGGCCGACGGCAGCGGCTTGCATGAGGCCATGTACGGCCAGGTCGATCCGCGCACCGGCCAGGTGGTGAAGCCTGGGCTGTTCGACACGATGTTCGACGATGCCCTGCCGACCATGCCCGAGAGCCAGCGCGCCAGTTTCGCCAGGCAAAAGGAGACGCTACGCGCGGTTGGTGCGCGGCGCATGGCGCAGCGGCAGAAGGCGCAGCGCGACGACTACGAGTTGGCCGAGTGGACCAAGGTCGACACCATGTCGACGAGCGCCATCGCGAACAGCGACCCGAACGACACCGCGAATTTCGAGGCGATCCGGCAGAGCGGGTTTGACCTGATCGCCAAGATCGGCAACCCGCTCGCCCGACAAGCGGCGGAAGCCGCCTGGCGCACCAATACGGCCAAGGCGCTGGTCCAGGCGATGATCGCCCAGGACCCGAAGCGCGCCGTCGAGATGCTGGGTGCGGCGCAGGTTGGGGGGCGGACGAAGGACGATACGGCAGAGGCGGTTGGTGGCTCCCGCGCCTCGGGCAACTCAAATGCGGCTGCGGCAGATGATGCTGGCAAGCTGATGCCGGTCGAAGGTAGTGCGCGGGCATTCGACGGAAGCAGCGCGACGGCGCCGGACGACAAGACAGCCATTCCCCTCGACGCCATCACCTACCTGAAGCCCAGTGATGTCGTAGCGCTAAGGAATCAGGCCAACACCGCGACTGCCGCGCAATTGGTCGATGCCCGCGCCAAAGTGCAACTCGCGGAGCAAAATGCACCGGCTGTCATCGCCAGCACGGGCGAATATCCCGAGGCGAAACCGACTACGCAGGATTTTGCCAGCATCTACGGAGCCGAGGACGGCCCGAAGCATTTCGATCAGTTCAGGATAACGACCGGCGTCGCTGGTTCGGTCTTCGACATGCGCCGTATGCCGAACCAGGCAATACACGCTGAGCTTCGGGACTTTGAGCCCGGTCCCAACAGCTCGCAGGAAGAGCGGGCGCGTTACGAGGCAAAGGCTGCCGGCGCACAATTCGTTCTGGGCGCTAGGAGGGCCGACCCTGCCGCCTATGTCGGCCAAATGTTCCCAGGCCGGGCTCCCGACTGGGACAAGATCACAACTCCCGAGGACTACAAGGCTGCCATCACCTGGGCCGTTGCAGCCCAACAGGAGATGGGTTTCGACAAGATACTGCCGTTGCCGCGGTCCGCCGCGGAAAGCCTCGCCGCGAAATTTATCGACCCAAGCGTGCCGTGGCGGCAGCGTATGACCGAACTGAGTACGATCTTTCTGGCGGTTCGCGATCCACGCTTGCGTCTTGAGATGGCGAGGCAACTGTTTCAGTCTGGCTTGCCTCGGCTGCAACAGAACGCGGCAACCGATCCGAAGCTGACACCGGCAGACATCCAGGCA
This sequence comes from Mesorhizobium sp. Mes31, assembly GCF_024519675.1. Taxonomy (NCBI): domain Bacteria; kingdom Pseudomonadati; phylum Pseudomonadota; class Alphaproteobacteria; order Hyphomicrobiales; family Phyllobacteriaceae; genus Mesorhizobium; species Mesorhizobium sp. Mes31. The sequence goes on from NZ_JALJRL010000018.1 coordinate 22,520, forward strand.
CGGGAAGACGCCTTAGCGGCCGGCCTGTTGACCATCACATTGCATCCGGCCCGGTCACAATACAACGCTGCGTCGTTCTGGCTGAAACCCTTCCAAGCCGCCGATGACGTGGTCCGCCTGATGGCCAAAGGCGTCAGCTTTGGTCACGCGGACAAAGCCGCGGCCGCCCTCAATTCGCTTTTCTCCGACAGAAGCTATGAGGAACTGCTCGCCGCCGAACGGGCCGCGACAGAAGATGCCGAGGACCGGGCAGGGTCGGCAGCTCTACCGGCGGAACTCCTCGGTGGTGCCATCGCCGGACATGGCCTGGCGAATTCGGGCATCACTCTTACGGGCAGGTTGGGCACCGCAGCCTTGGACGGCCTGACCGGCTTGGCCGCGCGGACCGCCGTCGCCGGCGGCGAGGGTGCAATCTATGGCGCCGCATATGCGCACGGCTTGGATGAGGACATCCTGAGCGGCGCGGCGGCTGGGGCACTTTGGGGCGCCGGCGGCAATGTCCTTGCCGAGGGGCTCAGCGAAATTGGCAGGCAGGTAACGGCGAGGCTCACCGGTTGGTCGAGGGGCGCAAAAGCATCCGAATTTGCGCAGAACAGATCGGCTGAAGAGGTAACCGAAGTACCTGGAAAAGAAGGAGTTGGTGACCCGAAGGCGGCTGAAGTCGAGGCGTTGGAACGGTCTGCTACTGCTGAGAACCCGGCCGCAAAAATTACTGACGAGGATGATCTAAAGCTTGTTCCTACCAAGCGCACCATGACGAGCAAAGCTCTTCGCAAGGAATGGGAGTTGCTGCATGGTAAGCCCTGGCCCAAAGACCCTGCGACAGGTCGAAATATGGATGTTTCCCATGAGAAACCGCTGGCCGACGGGGGGTTGGATCACGTATCAAATATTGCGCCTCGTACGAGGGAAGATCACATACGGCACCACAAAGAATCTGGGGATTTCGAGCGCTGGGCTAGGAGACGATGGCGCCAGAAAAAACCGAGTATTGGAGAAACATCGTGAACGCAGTTACGCCAGACCTCAGTAAAGTCAGTCGTTTGCCGCTGGCTTCCGACGATCCTGAATCGGGGGATGACATTGACGCGGCTCTTCTGGAAGCCCGTCAATACCTCCAGTCTTATAACTGGGGAAAAAATATCAAAGCCGAGTATTTTGGGTATGGTGCCGAGGGTATAATATACATTTTTCTCTTCGAGATTTTACCTGGAAGACCAGATGTGCCTCAATGGATATGGGTGATCGTGGGCGATGTGCCTCCGGCCTATATGCCTGGCGATGACGTCCAGACACCGTATGAGGTGCTGGATGGATATATCGGTGCAATGGAGGATTGGGTTGAAGCTGCGCGACAAGGGAAGTCAGTTGCGAAGCTGATCCCCGTTAATGTCCCGGCGACTCCTGCCAACGCTGAAATGCTGGACAGTCGTCTCAAATTTCTTGATGAAAAGGTTCTGCCGCTGCTTCAAGAGTGACATGTTCTACTGGCTCAAGGTGGACGGCAGGGCAGATTACGATGACTTCGGGATCAACCTGAACCTCGTGATATCGGAGCGAGCCTTCAGCAAGAAACCGCTGTTTCTGGGCGGCGGGGACGCAATCGAGAATCTCGAATTGTCGGACCTGGTGTCTATTGGCATATCATGGGTCAAATTATCGCGAAGGTGCGAGGCCTGCCACCTGGGACGGCGGTAAATGTCCGCAAAGCACCCGAAACAGAAGCAGCGGCTCCCGCGGCACCACAGAGTTCAACGCTGGGCAAGTTGTGGAGATCATTGACTAAATAGGCCTGATTCTCAGCTGCGCGTTGGATGTGGCCACTTGATGGCTGCCGACCTTCGCGCGGTAGTGTCGTATCGGTACTCAACCTTCTTCAAGCCTCGCTTTCGCGGGGCTTTTTTCATGGAGCAAGCCTTATGGCCCGACCTGCAACCGCCGCCGTTCGCCTGTTGACCGGCGAACGCGAACCCGTGCGCCTGGCGACCACGGCCAACATTGCCCTCTATGGGCTGCAGACCATCGACGGTGTCGTGACAGAAGTGGGCGACCGTGTGCTGGTGAAGAACCAGGCCGATGCCAGCGAGAACGGCATCTATACGGCGAGCGAGGGCCAGTGGTTCCGCGCCGCCGACGCGCGCACCGCGCGTACAATGCAGAAGGGTACGACGGTGCATGTGCAGCAGGGCATGGCCTCTGCCGATTTCGTCTATGCCTTCGAAACGCTGAACCCGGTGATCGGCAGCGATGCGATCACACTCGCGTTCTTCCTCTCGGAAGACACGCTGGGCGATGCCACGGCCGCCGCGACGGCCGCGGCCAACAGCGCGGCCGCGGCGCTGACTTCCAAGAACGCCGCCGCCACCAGCGCCACCAATGCCGGCACCTCGGCAACCGCCGCGTCTGGCTCGGCCACGGCGGCTTCCGGCTCCGCCTCCACGGCGGCGAATTCGGCCACCAGTGCCGGCAACTCGGCAAGTGCCGCGTCGGGCTCCGCCTCGAGCGCCGCGACCAGCGCCACCAATGCCGGCAATTCGGCCACCGCTGCCGCCGGCTCGGCAAGCGCGGCCTCGGGATCGGCCACGGCGGCGGCGACTTCGGCGACCAATGCCGCAACCTCGGCCACCGACGCCGCGACATCCGCCACGGCGGCTGCAAGTTCGGTGGCGGCGCTCGGCTATACCTTTTCGACGACCACCGCTGATGCCGACCCCGGCAACGGCACCTTGCGGCTGAACAACGCCACCGCCGCCTCGGCGACCGCCGCCTATATCGACAATCTGGACGCTGGCGGTGCGACGGTGAGCGGCCTTCTCGATACGTTCGACGACAGCACCAACACCATCAAGGGCCAGCTGACGCTGCGCTCCAAGACCTCCGCCGCCATCTCCTATGTCTACAATGTCACCGGCGCCGTCTTGGACGGCGGTGGCTACCGCAAGCTGGCGCTGGCCTATGTCAGCGGCTCCGGCACGTTGCCGACAACGGCGAACGGCATCTGGCTGATGTTCGACCGGGCAGGGGACAAGGGCGCGGATGGCGCGGGGGTCGGTGATTTCACCGGTCCGGCTTCGTCGGTGGCCGACAACATCGTTACCTTCAACGGCACGACGGGCAAGGTGGGCAAGGATAGCGGTGTCAAGGCAAGCGACTTGATTGTCGGTCCTGCCTCGGCGGTGGCCGACAACATCGCCACCTTCAACGGCACCACCGGCAAACTCGCAAAGGACAGCGGTGTAGCCGTGTCGAGCCTGGCGCCAAAGGCCAGCCCAACATTCACCGGGACTCCGGCCGCGCCGACAGCCGCGCCTGGCACTAACACGACGCAGCTAGCAACGACTGGATTCGTCAAGGCCGCGATCGACGTGGTGCTTGGTGGCGTGTCAGCGGCGTTTGACACGCTGGCGGAGATCGCGGCGGCGATGCTGCAAAAGGCGGCGGACAACACGGGCATCACGGCGGGGTTTACGGCGACTGCGGCGGCTGACGGGACCAAATCCTCGGGCACTTACACGCCTTCGCCAGCCGGCGGCAACTTCAAGACCATCACCAACGGCGGCGCCTTCACCCTGGCGGCACCATCACTTGCCGGCACGTACAACATGGAGATAGACATCACGAATAACGCCTCGGCTGGTGCCATCACCTTCGCCGGCTTCGCATCCGGCAATCCGAAAGGCGATCCGCTCACCACCACGAACGCAAGCTTGTTCAAGCTTCACATTTCGAAAACGGCTGCTGGCGTGACGGCGGTGATTGAGGCGCTGCAATGAGTGCCGGCCTGATAATGCCAGCGTATCAAATACTTGATCCGCTGCCGGTCAAACAGTTTGTCAGTTCGCTTTTCGATACCTCCGCACTGTCGGCCTACACAATATCTGTCGATACCGGTTTGCCTTCGCCGCAGCGCTGCATTCTCGTCATGTGTTCCAGCAACGTGACGCCTGTTGGCCTGAGCGGGACGATTGGCGGGGTTGCGATTACCTGGGTGTCGTCGGTATCGAATAGTGTTTCGTGGTGCGGGATCGGTATTGCCCGCGTTCCCAGCGGGTTAGGAGCTCAAAACGTCGTCGTTAGCTTGGGCACATCTGCCGCTTACTGCACGGTGGCGACGTATCGCCTTTATAATGTCCGAAGCATTGCGGCGGCTTTCACGGCCAGCTCGACCGCAAATCCTGGATCGACAACCATCAACGTTCCCAAGAATGGCCTGCTCTTTGCCAACGCCCGCGAAGGCAATGTTAGCTCCACATACACATGGACCGGCGTCTTGGAAGACTATGACACCGACGTAACGGGCCAAAGCCGATCGACATCGGGGGGTAGCTACCAGGCGATAGAAGCCGAGACGGCGCGCGGCGTCGTGGCGACGCGCGCCTCCAATGGCAACAACTACGTGATGGGCGCTGCAAGCTTCAGATAGAAGAATCCCCACCGATGACACTTGCTCTTATTCACGATGGCGAATTTGTCGCCGCGATAGTCGAAGGCGCGTCCTTCGAACATGAAGTCATGCAGGGCAGGAAGGTCGAGAGGTTCTTCCCTGACGCGGCAAATCTCTGAGCTACCAGATGCGCCATGCGATGATACACAGCATGGCGAAGCAAAGCCAAAGCACAAGCCGAATTTCAAAGAGAGCATGGCTGACGGCGCTCGGCGCAAAATGGTGCGCATCGTTATCAAGCGTCTCTGCCTCGAACCGCTCCTGAGCGTCGATAAACTGCTGTTCGGCTCTAGTCGGTTGTCTGTCAGATCTCACGGGCGCAACTCCAAGCCTCTGCGATACCTGAAAGCCGCGCGCGGTTCAATCTTCATCACACTCCCAACATCAAAGCCCGTGAGGGGCGGAGAGGAATCCCCATGGCCCGCACCTTTGCGGAGGCGCTCGCGCAGCTGTGCCCGAACGCCTCGAAGACGATCATCGCCGGCATTGTCGATAACCTTCATCTGCTCGACCATGCCGGCATCAATACGCCGATCCGCGTGCGCCACTTCTTCGCCCGCGTCTGCGTCGAGACCGGCGGCCTTCACGCGATCGAGGAGAACCTGAACTATTCGGCGCGGCGTGCGCATGAGGTGTGGCCGGGCCGGTTCCCGACGGCTGCCTCCGCCAAACCCTTTGCCAACAATCCGGTGAAACTTGCCGAGAAGGTCTATGGCGACCGGCTTGGAAATTTTGCGGCCGGCGATGGGTGGAAATATCGTGGTTCCGGGCTGCTGCAGAACACCGGTCGTGAGAATTTCGAGGAGGTCGAGGCCGCGACTGGACTGCCTGTGGTCGCGAACCCGGACCTGCTGCGCGGTTTCCCCGGCGCCCTGCTGGCGGCCACGATTTACTGGAGCAAGCGCAACATCAATGCGCTGGCCGACAGGAACGATGTCGCCGGTGTGTGCAAGGCGGTGAACGGCGGTGCGATCGGGCTGGCCGACCAGAAGGCGTGGCTGGCCAAGGCGGCGAAGGTCTGGCCGGATGGCGCGGTAATCGCTTTTCCCGCCGCGCCCGCGCCCGCGAAACCCGTTCCGGTGGTCGTCCCCGACCCTGCCGCGCCCGCAATGCCTCCACAGGCGACCCCGATACCTCCGGTCGCGCCGGGTCCGTCTGCCGAAACGGGAATTCCCGTTTCGCCTGCTGGCGAAGCTCCGGCAGTCCGGCCCGTGCCTTCGGCAAAACCGACGTCGTCCGGCGGCAAGGCGGCTGTCGCGGCTGGCGTCTTCGCTCTCGTCGTCACGGCGCTTGCAGCCTTCTGGCGCCACGTCACCGAGCTTTTATGGAGCATCTTCTGATGAAATGGTTCAACACGAATGCGCTGCACAATGTCCTCAACACGCTGATCGCGATCATCTGCGGCGGCGCCCTGGTCGGCTTCGACTGGACGATGTTCGGCCTGACCGATCGCACAGCACTTCAGATCAGCGGCGCCATCGCCCTTGCAAAGATCATCATCAACGCGCTGCGCGATGGCCCGGGCGGCATGGTTGCGCCACCAGCCGGGGAGAAGTGAGATGTCGCTTGTACCGATCGCAACCGCGCTCATCGAGCAGCTTTGGCCATATCTTCTCGCGGGCCTCATGGCGATCGCGGGTATCTGGACCGCCTACGCCAAGGGCAAGGCCAGCCAGAAAGCCAGGCAGGCGGCCGCGGATGCAGCGGCACGCACCGAAGCCCAGAAGATCGATGATGCCGTCGCCGGCAGGGCGCCGGATGACAACCGGGCGAGACTGGGCAAATGGGCAAAATCATAGCGATTTTGCTCATGCTGGCCGGCTGCACCACGGTTGGCGGGTCGTTCTGCGCGGTCGAGCATCCCATTCGGCCGGCAAAGGCGGAGGTGGCAACCCTTTCCGACGCGTCGGTGGCGGCGATCCTGGCTCACAACGAAAAGGGCCAGAAGCTTTGCGGATGGAGGCCATGATGCACGATTTCTTCGACATGCTCGGCATCAAGGGACCTGTCGTCGCCGCCGGCCTTGCCGGCGGTGTTCTGCGCGCACTGTCGCGGCACCGTTACAAGCTGCGCGAAATGGTGGCCTCGCCGATCTGCGGCGCGCTGGCGGCGGCGTATCTGACCTTACCGGTCGTGTCCTATTTCAAGGCGAGCGGCCTGCCGATGCCTGATCCGGCCGACGACACGACCACGCTTGCCGCTGCCTTCCTGATCGGCGTATCGGCGATGTGGATTTCGGATATTTTGTTCGAGTTCGTGGTGAGGAGGTTCAAGCCGTCGGCTGAAGAGTGATCCAGGATGATCCTTGAAACGGCCGGACCGGGCAGAGCATGCCATTTTTGCGCGTTCAACTGCATGGAATAGGTTGTTTTGCCGGGAGTTTGGCCATGACCAAGCGTGTTTCTGCCAATCCCAGCCGATCACCGCCGCTTTAAGCGGGCGTCTCCTGCTTGATCCTGACGTAGCCGACGAGGCTCGAACACAACCAATAGCCCGTCCGGTTCGCCGGGCGGGCTATTTTGCGTTTTTGGCCCGAGAAGTCCCGCCCATCCGCTCAACGAGCCTTGCATCGGCGATCCGGCCTGGCAAGCCTCAAGCCAGGATGTTGACCGCGCGTGCGGCGACCAGCGCGATGGTCAGCAGCGAGATCATGGCCTCCGCCATCATCAGCAGCTTGGCGCGCTGGGAGAGCGGCAAGGTATCGGTAGGCGAAAACGCCGTCGCGTTGGTGAAGGCAAGGAAGACATAGTCGACGAAACCCGGCAGCCAGTCGCGAAGCTCGCGGTCGTTGAGTGTCATCTGCGCAAACAGGAAATCGGCCTGGGCGAGCTTGACGAGGCCGCAGGTCGGCGGTCCGCCGCGGTCGGTGCTCCAGAACCACAAGGCGAAGACGATGACGTTGGTCACCCAGATGTTGAGCGCGTCGATCAAGAGCGTCGTGCCGCTGCTGCCGGCATGGCCCTCCAGCAAGGCACGCACCAGCAGGACCAGCGAACCGCAATTCATGATGCTGATGACGGCTGTCATGGTCAGTGCCGTTCTGCGGATCATGACGCGAAACTGGCCGATCGCGTGCCACTCGTGGTCCTCGACCGCCTTTCTGGTGGCAGCCTGCGTCCAGGCCGTTGCCACCGACAAGGGCAGCAACAGGGCGGCTTCCAGTGCCGGCGCCAGCCAGCGTGGCCCGAATGAGAGGTTGTTGATGACCAGAAGCTGCAGGCAGATGATGATGAGGACGGCGGCACGCGCCATCCAGAAGTCGAGCGCTCGGTAGTGAATGACGGCATGCTGGTGGCGCATTGTAATCCTGGCGAACTTTGAAGGGTTTGGAGCGCGGCGGGATGATCCGCTCAGGCGCAGGCGACGTGCGCCGCCATCTCGCCCGGCGCGTGGCTGGGATCACGGGCATCGTGGGCCGGAAATGAATCTCCCCGATGCGTGGCTTGTCCCGCGGGCTCGACATTTTCGAGGGGCTGCCTGGAGACGTCTTCCATCGCTGTTCTGCTTGTATTCGAGGTGAGGGTTAGCATCGGAGCGATAAACTCCGCCTCAATCTTGGTCTTGCAATGGTCATGTAAGTATACATTTTCGTAAGCTTCGATTTCTGGGCTGTTCGGAAAATGGTCCGGTGTGATTTACCCACCGCATGGCGAGAATCGATGAATCCATGGACAGCTGGCTGCCGGTCGGCCTGGCTGTTGCGAGTGGCCGGTACCGGTCGTCGATCTGGTCGACCCTGGTCCGTTATCCGGAAGTCGTCCTCGCGCTTTTGTGCCTGATGCAGATCCTGTGCTGGACCGTGGTACCGGCGCTTGTCGACGCCGCGCCGCCCGGCGATGTCGTCGAGGGTTTCATGTGGGGGCGCGAATGGGTGCTGTTGACCTACAAGCACCCGCAGCTTCCGGCATGGCTGCTCGAGGCCAGCCATCTTCTGACCGGATCGTTCCGCTGGCCGCAATATCTGCTTTCCCAGCTTGTCGTTTCGACCACCTTCATCTTCGTCTATCTGCTGGCCCGCGACATGCTCGGGCGAACCCGCGCTCTGGCCGCCGTGCTTTTGATGCCGTCGATCTATTTTTTCGGCTGGCCCACCCCGCAGTTCAATCACGACTACGCGCAGATGCCTTTCTGGGCCGCCATCTCATGGCTTTTGTGGCGCGCAACCCGCGACACTGGCTCCAGATGGTGGTGGATCGTGCTGGGAATGGTGTCCGGGGTCGGGCTCTACGCCAAGTTTTCCACCGGTCTGCTGTTGCTGTTCGGCGCGATCTGGCTGTTGTCGGACACACGGGCACGCACTCGCCTCGCCACGCTTTGGCCATGGCTGGGGCTCGCCGTGTTCGTTGCCGTCGCCGCACCCTTGGCCGCCCAGCTCTACCGCATCGACTTCCTGCCGCTGACCTATGTCGCCGGCCGCGATGACTGGGTGATGGCCCACCGCGCCCGTCTCTACTACATCGGCGTGCAATTGGCCGGGCTGACAGGCTTCCTTGCCGTTCTCGCAATATCCGGGCTGTTGCGGCGCGAGCCGCCGCGCAAGGTCGTGGCAGTGCACATGGCGCCGGTCGGGCCGAGGGCGTTCACCTATCTCTTGTGTATGGGGCTTGGCCCGGCCATTCTCGTCATGGTGGCTTCGCTGTTCACGGGAGCGGGGGAGGCGTGGGGCGCGCCGATGTACAATCTTGTCGGCGTCGTGGCCATTGCCTGTCTTGGCGACCGGCTCGGCATTTCCGAGATGCGCAGGCTGGCGATCTGTGCGCTCGTGTGCGTCATCGGCGTGTCCGGGGCCTATGCGACGATCCGATCGACAAGCTGCAATGTCCTCGGACACATGCAACCCGTCTGCTGGCCCGCGCAACTGGTGTCCGATGAAGCGGAAACCGTCTGGCACGAGGCCAGCAAGGGTCGGCTGGGCATCGTCGGCGGTGACACAGGGCTGGCCATGCTTGCCGGGCTGAATGCCTATGACGAGCCCTCGATCTTTACCGGCCTCGACATGCGGTTTGCGCCATGGATCACGCCAAAGCGGCTGCAGGACCAGGGCATGCTGCTGATCTGGCAGGGTAGCCAAAAGCCGCCGCGGCGGCTCATGCCATGGATCAAGGCACTTCCGGTCAAGACCGTCATGCTCGGCTGGTCACGCCAGGCGCCTCCCGTGGCCATCAACTTCGTCGTCATTCCCCCGGGCACGCACGATCTGCCGAATGATCCGCCGGCCCCGCCTGAAGATCAGGAGAACTGACCGCTGCCCGCCGTGTCCGACGCTGGCGACTGGACGAAAGCCGCGACAATGCCCATTTATGGGGAGATCCAATTCATTTTTGCGCAATTCCAGACGGAAAAACCGCTAGACACTTTTCCTGGAATTGCTTTGAGAGGAGACGTGATATGGCGACTTCGACCGAACGCGCAGTGCTTGCCGGCGGCTGCTTCTGGGGCATGCAGGACTTGATACGGCGCTATCCCGGCGTCATTTCCACCCGTGTCGGCTACAGTGGCGGCGACGTGGCCAACGCCACCTACCGCAACCATGGCACCCATGCCGAAGCCATCGAGATCAATTTCGATCCGGCCACGATCAGCTATCGCACATTGCTGGAGCGGTTTTTCCAGATCCACGACCCGACGACGCGCAACCGCCAGGGCAACGATGTCGGGATGAGCTATCGCTCGGCGATCTATTACACCAGCGACGAACAGAAGCGCGTTGCCGAAGACACCATCGCCGATGTCGATGCCTCTGGTCTGTGGCCGGGCAAGGTCGTAACCGAAGTCGCGCCGGCCGGTCCCTTCTGGGAAGCCGAACCCGAGCACCAGGACTATCTGGAGAAGTACCCTAACGGCTACACCTGCCATTTCGTCCGACCGGGCTGGAAGCTGCCGGTGCGTGAAAAGGCGGTTTCTTAGGGTTCGCAGGATCGGGGTCAAGGCCCCGATCCTCGCCTTGCCGTCTATCGCGGATCAAGCCTGTTGCGTCGGGTATAGCGTCAGGATGTTGACGTTGACCCTTGGCGGCTGCGACACCGCGTAGAGCATCGCTGCGGCGATGTCCTCGCTCTCCAATTGCTCCATGTCGCCCAGCCGGTGCTCGACCGCCAACCGCACATCGTCGCGCATGTTGGCGGTGAACTCGGTCCTCACCGCGCCCGGTTCGATCACGGTAATCCGGATGCCGTCCTTGCCGATTTCGCGGCGCAGCGATTCCGCCATGGCGCTCACCGCGTGCTTGGTGCCGGAATAGACCACGGAAGGGTGGATGTATCGCCCGGTGCCCGACGAGACGATGACGATATGGCCTGATCCCTGCCGCTTCATCGCCGGCAGTGCCGCGTTGATCGCGTAGAGCACACCCAGGATGTTGATGTCGACCATCTCCCGGTACTCGCGGGTGGTGGTGTTCTGGAAGGGGGCGGCGACGCCGACGCCGGCGACATTGAATAGCATGTCCAACTGGCCGTAGCGTTCCAGCACTCGCCGGACCATGGCGGTGGCTTGTGCCTCGTCGCTGATGTCGGCCTCGATGGTGAGTGCCTCGCCACCGGCGTCGCGGATGCGCCTGGCCAGATCGTCGAGCCGCCGCAGGCGCCGCGCCGCGATGGCGACGGTAGCCCCTTCAGCCGCCAGCGCCAGCGCGGTTGCCGCGCCGATGCCAGAGGACGCGCCGGCCACCAAGGCGATTTTCCCATTGAATTTCCGCATGTTCGCTGCTCCTGCTCAGAGGGAGATTCAGATGCGCTCGGTACCGGGCCGACCCTGGTCGGATCCCCTTCGAGGCGTCTCTGCAAACTAGGTGACAGACACTGTGCGGATAATACGATAGAATTCCATCGCACTCATTGGAGAATCTGGCATAATGCGTGGCAGCGACTATGCGGAACTGAAGGCCTTTGCCGCTGTCGTCACGCATGGCGGCTTCGCCCGCGCCGCGGAAGATCTCAGGATTTCGGCGTCGACGCTCAGCCAGACGATCCGTCAGCTCGAAGCGCGGCTTGGCCTGCGGCTGCTCAACCGCACCACCCGCAGCCTGTCGCTGACCGAAGCCGGCGCACGCCTGCTTGCGCGCTTCGCGCCGGCCATGGCCGAGATGGAAGCGGCGGTCGGCGATGCCGTTGCCTTGCGTGACGCGCCGGCCGGCGTTTTGCGCGTCCATATGCCCAGCGTTGCCGCTGCCACCTATCTGGAGCCAGTGCTCGGTGGCTTTTACGAGGCATGGCCGGACATCGTCCTCGACGTGACGATCGACGACGCCGCCATCGACATTGTCGAGGCCGGCTATGATGTCGGCGCCAGGCTTGGCGAATTCCTCGAAGCCGACATGGTCGCCGTGGCGCTTGGCGGCAAGCAGCGCCAGTTCGCCGTAGCCTCGCCGGACTACATCGCCCGCCACGGATCACCGTCAGCACCGGCGGACCTGCTCCAGCATCGCTGTATCAACTGGCGCCGGCCGGGCAGCAGCGGCCTCTACAAATGGGAATTCGCCAGGGAAGGCCAATGGTTCTCGGTCGCGGTCAACGGTCCGCTTGTCGTTTCCAGCCGTGACATGGCAATTGCCGCCGCGGTGCAGGGGGTCGGCATTGCCTTCTGGGCGGAAGATTTGCTGCGCCCGCTGATCGAGGCCGGCAAACTGGTGCCGCTGCTGGACGACTGGTGCGCGACCTTTCCCGGCTGGTTCCTCTGCTACCAGAAACAACACCATACGCCGCCGGCCGTGCGCGTCTTCGTCGATTTCCTGCGGCACGCCAATGCCGGCCGCCAAACCCTGCCTGGCGGTTGACAGTTTGCTGTGCCGCTGGCCAACTGCGGATGCTGATTTGATGTCAGTGCGCTTTCGGGGGTGGACATGAAGAAGATCTACGAAAAGCCAGTGCTGGTGAAACGCGAACGACTTTCGGTCGTCACCGCCGTGGGGGCGCTTTCACCCAAACCGGCCGGCTGACGGGCGCGGCTCGACCCTGCTTGGCGGTTTGTGCGGTCGGCCTGGATCGCCGGTCGCAGAATGGTGGCGAGGAAGGCACTGTTTGACCGGACGTCAGAAGATGAATTCGACTGACCCCGCCGGTCGTGGGGTGTCGATCAGTGCGGTTTTCATGCTGGATATCTCTGCTTACACCGGACCGCTGCTTGCCGGCTGGGTGGAGGCGGGAAACCACATCGGCGCGATCGTCGTGCCTGGCTTCCGGCGGCGGCCCACCGGCTTCAGCATCGGCAATTTCCGTCGAAGGCTGAAACGCAAGCTCCTGCTCCGGCGCTATCTGGGTAACGCCGGGGTGAAGCTGATTGAATTTGGCCGGCCTTACGACTGGGGCGAGCTTGACCGGCAACTGTCTGAAATCACAGCCGATGTGCTGATCTGCTATGCTTTCCCGGCCCTGATCCCCCAAGACCTGCTTGGTCGCTTTCCCAAAGGCGGGCTCAATCTTCACCCGGCGCTGCTGCCCAACTACCGTGGCCCGCACCCTCTCCACCGTCTGGCCGTGGACGGTCTGCATGCTGTTCACGGCGGCGTCACGCTGCACAAGATGTCCGCCGGTTTCGACGAGGGCGACGTCCTCGGACAGGTTCCTTTTTCCGAAGCTGACTGGGTGTCGAGACAGAGCCTGGTCGATGGAGCGGCGACCGCGATGCGGATGCTGGTGAGCGAGGCGGCGCCGGCCTACTGCAAGGGCGCCTTGTCAGGAGTGCCGCAGCCAGCCGGTGACTTCGTCTGGGCGCGGCTCGAGCCCGCCCATTTGATGATCTCGCAGGCCATGTCGATCGAGCATGTTGCGCGGCTGTGGCATGTGCTGGGACTGCTGCCGGGCATCTACCTCACGGTAGCCGGCCGCAAGGTCAGGCTGGCATTGCAGATTCGCAGGCTGGGTCCTCCCACCGGAGAGGCACCGGTCAAGCGATGGGGGACGGTGGAGTTCGATCTTGCCGATGGCAGGGTTCTGCATCTCACCTATAGCCGCCTGCTCAAACGGCTCCTGAAAGTGCGAAGTATGTTCGTACCCGCTCCAGTCAAGGAAACGCGCCCGGCAATGCGACTTTTCGGCAAAATGGAAAGCAAGTCCGGGCAGAGATGAGCGTCCGCCGCATGGCCTGCTTGCCGCAGTTGTTGTCGGCAGGGCGGTGTCCTGCGAGCTGCCGTTGGCCCCTGGCGCAATGGTTTTGACGCAGCGCGCTGAAGAAAACGGCTTCCCCAATCGCTTGAATGGTGCTTTAACCCCCGCATCCACAGGGGTGCTCCGTACGGTCGGGGCTGAGACGGGGGCGGCAAGCCCACAGACCCTAGAAGCTGATCTGGGTAATACCAGCGGAGCGAGGCGGGCGATGTTTTCAGGCGCACAAATTTCCCTATATCCCATGGCCGACGATTTCGTCGGCATCATTCTTGGTGCGCTCAGCGCGCTCGATCCCTACCGCGACAGGCTCAGGATCGAGACCGACGATATCTCGACCTTGCTGGTCGGGCCGCCCGAAGTCCTGTTCCCGGCTCTTCGCGATCTGTTCGTGGCGGCGGCCCGCAGCGGCAAGCACTGCGTGCTGTCGGCCGCCATCTCGCGCGGCTGCCCGGGCGAGCCGGACGATCCGATCTGCCGCTCCGATGCGTTTGGCGGACCTGTCGGGCCGCTCGGTCCGCGCAAGGAGGCTGCCATCCGCGCGGTGCGTGAAGCCGCTGTCACCGGCCAGCCGGCGGCGGCGCAGTTCTCGCTCTATGTGATGGGCACCGACGACCACATGGACGAGATCTATGGCTGCATCGACTTCTTGAAGCAGTCCGGCGTCTATGAGCGCTCCAAGAATTTCTGCACCAAATTGCGCGGCGATGCCGGCGCGATCTTTCTGGCGCTGAACGAGGCCTTCTGCCGCTTCGGGCCAGGCGCCGGTCACGTAACCCTCGACGTCACGGTCTCCGCCAACAGCCCCACCGCTGTCTGAGCCTACCCGCGCTTGTGCGCGAGTACCCGTCCAAGGACATCTCCCGTGGTCTCATCGTCGTCCAGCCACTCGCATCAATTCGCGGGTCTCTTCGCCAGGGCAGCCCCGGCGGTGATCTCGGCCGGGCTGCTCCTGCTGGCGTGGGAGCTTTGCGCCCGTTATTCCGGCATCAAGCCGACGATACTGCCGGCGCCGTCGCGCGTCTTCGCGCAGGCGATGCTCAATCGCCAAGCGCTGATCGACAACACCATTCCCACCCTCCGCGCCACGCTATTCGGCTTTGCCTGTTCGCTCAGCGCTGCCTTCGCGCTGTCGATGCTGGTCGACTTTTTCCAACCGCTGCGGCGTGCGCTGTTTCCGGTGTTCGTCATCAGCCAGACCTTGCCGCTGGTCGCCATCGCGCCGCTGGTGGTGCTGTGGTTCGGCTTCGGGCTGACCCCTAAGATCATACTGGTGGCGCTGGTCACCTTCTTTCCGATGCTGGTGGCCCTGGTGCAGGGCTACGAGGCGACGGAGGCCGAGATCGGCCAAGTGCTGCGCGCCATGGGGGCAGGGCCCTGGCGCGTCTTCGTGCTGGCGCGGCTGCCTTCGGCGCTGCCCTATTTCTTCGCCGGTCTGCGGATCTCCATCACCTATGCCGTGGTCGGCGCCATCTTCGCCGAATATGCCGGTGCCGCGAAGGGGCTGGGCATCTACATGCTCAATGCCAAGAACAATTTCCGCCCCGATCTGGTGCTGGCCGCCGTCGGCGTCAGCGCCGCGCTCACGCTCGTCCTGTTTGGACTGACGGTGCTGCTGCAGCACCTGGCCATGCCCTGGGAACGGACCGACAGGCAAGCTCGGGGGAAGGGACCGGGGCGATGAGCCGGCTCGAACTGCGGCATGTGCGCAAGGCGTTCGGCGGGCTCGAAGTGCTCGCCGACATTTCGCTTGGTGTCGGTGCCGGCGAATTCGTCTCCATCCTTGGGCCTTCGGGCGCCGGCAAGTCGACGCTCTTCCAGCTTCTGACGGGTGCGGAGCATGGCGAGGGCGAGATGTTCTTCGACGACGCGCCGCTCGACGACCATGGCAGGCATTTCGCCTTCATGCCGCAGCGCGACGCGCTGATGCCATGGCGGCGCATCCTCGACAACGCGACACTCGGGCTCGAAGTGCAAGGCGTCAAGCGCAAGGCGGCGCGGGCACGTGTTGCGCCGCTGTTTGCCGAGTTCGGCCTTGCCGGCTTCGAGCGGCATTTTCCCGCCCAG
The DNA here is from genome assembly GCF_024519675.1 of Mesorhizobium sp. Mes31. NCBI lineage: Bacteria > Pseudomonadati > Pseudomonadota > Alphaproteobacteria > Hyphomicrobiales > Phyllobacteriaceae > Mesorhizobium > Mesorhizobium sp. Mes31. Next base: position 38,132 of record NZ_JALJRL010000018.1, read on the forward strand.
CTTTCGGGCGGCATGCGCCAGCGTGCGGCGTTGCTGCGCACGGTGGTGCAGGAGCGCGACATGCTGCTGCTCGACGAGCCGTTCGGCGCGCTCGACGCACTGACCCGTGCGGCCATGCAGCGCTGGCTGGAGCAAATGTGGCGGCACCACCGCTGGACGGCGCTGCTGATCACCCACGATGTGCGCGAGGCCGTGTTCCTGTCCGACCGCATCTATGTGCTGTCGGCGCGCCCGGCCCGCATCGTCCGTGAAATCAAGGTGCCACTGCCGCGCCCGCGCGGCAGTGGCGGCGATGCCGCGCGGCAGGCGAGCGCGCTGGAAGCCGAGATCCTCGACATCATTCTTAACCCCGAGCCCGCAACCACTCAAAGGATACGATCATGACTGACTTGACGCGCCGCCAGGCCCTGTTGCTGACCCTTGCCAGCAGTCTTCCACTTGTTGCCGGAGCGGGCCGGGCTCAAGCGCAATCGGCGGCGCAAAAGGTCACCGTCGCACTCGACTGGACGGTCAACACCAACCACATCGGGTTGTTCGTCGCTCGCGACAAGGGGTTTTACCGCGAGGCCGGCCTCGCGGTCGATATCCTGCCCTACAGCGACACCGGTGCCGGTACACTCGTCGCCAACCGTGTCGCCGATTTCGGCATCAACGGCACCATCAGCCTCTTCACCCAGAAAACCGCCGGGGCCGACTTGAAGGCCGTCTATGCCGTGGTGCAATCCGAAACCGGCCGAGTGGTCTTCAATGCGGCGCGCGGCGAGATCAAAAGCCCGAGGGACCTTGACGGCTTGACCTATGGCGGCTTCGGCAGCGCCTGGGAAAACGCGCTGATCGGCACCATCATCCGCCACGACGGCGGCAAGGGCAATTTCGAGACGGTGACGCTCGGCACCTCGGCTTATGAAGCGCTGGCCAACGGCTCGGTCGATTTCACGCTCGAGGTCGCGACCTGGGAGGGTGTCGAAGCCGAGCTCAAAGGCATCAAGCAGCGCAGCTTCGTCTATGCCGACCATGGCGTACCCGACGAGCACACGACGCTGATCTCGTCGAGCGAAGCCTATCTCCAGGCCAACCCTAAGGTCGCGGCCGGCTTCGTCCAGGCGACGCGGCGCGGCTACCAGTTCGCCGCCGATCATCCCGATGAGGCTGCCGCACTGTTGATCGCGGCCAACAAGGATGCCTTGACCAATCCGGCGTTGATCCGCGCTTCGCTGAAGGCACTGATCGATGGTCACTTCTTGCGCAGCCAAAGTGGCGCCATCGCCACCATGGATCCGGCCAAGATGGAAGCAATCGGCGACTACCTGTTCGCCGCCGGCATTTTACGTGACTCCGATGGCAACGTCGTCAAGCAACGTCCGGATTTTGCGGGATATTTCAGCAACGCGTATCTGGGGTAGGGCAGGATTCTTGAACCCAGAAGTCTCATGCAGGACCACATCGTCGGCGTCGACGGACGATGACGGTGAGCTGGCCGCAATCGGGACTGGACGAGCTTTGGATCGCGAAGCTGCAAGGCAGGAACGTCCAATCCCATGCGCCGCATAGATTGCATGAATAGAGCAAGGCAACCCTGCCTGCTTTCGGCGATATATATCCGGTTTAATACCGATCTGATCTTGTCAATTAACTGCCCGGCAATGGTTGCGTGCAAAGGTCGGCCCGAGGGGAACATCGGGGTGCCTGCATTGCTTCTGTCAAAAAGTGAACCGCTTTCGCGGGCCAATGAGGACGGGATTTTGTCCGTAGCGCGAAAGCGCGAAATCCTGATCGACCTGCGGGAGGGCTTCTTTCGCGCCTGCGCGCTGGCTTTCGCGGCGCTCTTTGTCTACCGCGGCGTGTATCACTTCGTGCAGGATCCGACCCGGCTCAACATCGCGCTGATGGCGATTTCCGAGGTGCTGACCTTCACCTGGCTGCTGCTGTCACGGCGGCCGGTGACGCGCGACTGGAACCCGCTCACCGTGGTCGTCTCCGTAATCGCCAGTTTTGGCGCCGCCTTCATCACCCTTGAGCCGGGCATCACCATTATCCCGGTTTATGTCGCCGCACCTCTGCAGTTCCTGGCGTTGTGGTTCGTCATCTGGGGGAAGATATCGTTAGGGCGTTCCTTTGCCATCCTGCCCGCCAATCGCGGCGTGATGACGGGCGGTGCCTACCGCCTGGTGCGGCACCCGATCTATGCCGGCTACCTTGCCGGCCACGTCCTGTTCCTGCTGTCGGCGTTTTCCTTCTACAATTTGGCCGTCTACGCCGTGATCACCTACCTCCAGCTGTATCGCATCCTGCGTGAAGAGGCGTTGCTGGCCAACTTGCCGGAATACCGCGCTTACATGAACCGCGTGCCCTACAGGCTGTTCTACGGGATCGCCTGACAACAAGGCGGCGACCTCAACATTGAAGTTAGTGCCCGCTGATTTACCCGCCGCCGAGGCCAAGAGCGCAGAATCGGCCGTGAGGCTTTGACCGCACCCTCCTGGCATCCGGCCGGTCGGAAGGCCCGCCACCCAGGCGGGCTTCCGCGTGAACCAGGGTTTCTTCCGCTTGTTTTGCTACCGACAGGTCACGCGGAACGCTAACGCGCTGAAAGCGTTCATTCCCAGCAACATGCGAATGGCCATGTTGAGACCGGCGCGTCAGCGCCTAGAGGAGCGGGAAAACCCATGAGCTTAGGCACCATACTAATCATCATTCTTATCATTGCACTGCTCGGCGGGTTCAGTGGCCTTGGCGGCGGTCCGTTCTACGGAACCGGATATTATGGCGGCGGCGGGCTTGGACTGGTGCTGCTGATCATCATCGTGCTTGTCGTGCTCGGACGCATCTAGCCGTTTCGATCATCGCCGGGGTTCGCAATCTCGTGACCGCGTGAACAGCGCGGCGCACCGGATTGTGATGAGTTCAGGTCGGCTTGTGATCCGGCGTTCCGCAAGAATCCCTTATGGTGATTGCGGTCCACACCCCCCGTGGAAACAAGAGGAGAGGGTCCCACCCCTTGTCCTCCTCCAAGGCCCGCTCCGGTTTTGCCGTAGCGGGCTTTGCTTTGCGGTCGAGGGAACCGGCTTGCGTCGATATCGTTGAGTTGTGGAAGGCTGCAAAATGTCCCTGACTCTCCGAGCGACACTGTGCGAAATTCGCGACGATCTTCACGTCCTGCGGCGGATGGTGGCGGCTCGCGGCCATATGGAGACCATCCAGGGAATCGATGCGCTGATTGGGGTGGCGGAAGCAGAGACCATCAAGGCAATCCGCAGCATCGATCGCCCCACCTGAAAGAGATGCCGGGTCGCTTTCTGGGACGGCAGCGCCAATTGGCGGAGTAGGGTGCGCTGAGGCAGGCGTCCACGGTTTCAAGCAGCCATCTCTTCAACCGGATCAGATGTCGGAAGGAGGCATCTTGGCGGCGATATCAGGCCGCCCGCGGCACCCGGGAGGTAAACGTCGCCCGGGTCACAGATACGCTTGTGCCGTCGGCGTCGCTTATAACCTCCACCTTGGCCTCCAGTTGTTTCACCAGCGCCTCTATGATGGCCGTTCCAAGCCCGGTGGCCGGCAAGTTATTGGCGATCTTGCCGACGCCATTGTCCGAAACTGTCAGTTTCCAGTCGCTGCCAGCGGTCTCGTAGCTCACCTGGATGCGCGCGCCGGCTTTCTCCTTGGGGAAAGCATATTTGATGGCGTTGAGAACGAGTTCGGTAACGATCAGTCCCAGGCTGACTGCCCTTTGCGAATCCATCCTGCCGCCTTCTGCCATCGCGGTGACCGTGATTGGCTGAGCTTCGCCGACCATCGACGAGGCGAGGCTGCTACACAGTTTCGGAAGGTAAGAGCCGACATCGATCTCGTCGATGCCGGCTGAGGTGTGGAGATGGCGCTGCACTTCGGCCACGGATAGAACCCGTTGGTGGGCGTCCTTCAGATGCTGACGCGTTTCTTCCGACGTGACCGAGCGTGCCTTCAGCAGCAGGATGCTGGCGATGATCTGCAGGCTGTTGGCAACCCGGTGCTCCATTTCGCGCAGCAGCACGTCCTTCTGGTGGAGCAGATCTTCGGTACGCTTGAGCAGTTCCTCCTTCTCTCTCTCGATCACCCGACGGGCGGTAATGTCGTTGAAGGCGAGAAGGATGGTGATGGCCGAACTGTGGTCGTAAAGCACCTTGCGGGCATTGAGCAGCATGGTGCGGCGGCCGATGCGCGGGAAATCATGCTCGACCTCGAAACCGTCCATGGCGGTCTTCTCGGGAATGATCGTTTCCAGCAACAGCCGAAGTGCGGGAATATCCCATTGGCCGTCGCCGAGCGCGTAGAGCAGCGAGCCCTGGGTCTGCGCTGGGTCGACTTCGAATGTCTTGTAGAAGGAGCGGCTGGCCGCCAGCACGCGAAACTGCTCGTCGAGCACGAGAAACGGCTCGGTGATCGTGTTGACGATCGCCTGCGCCAGCGTCTGCGCGTCTTCGATATTCGCGATGGGTTGAAACATGGGCACAAGCCAAACGAGCGGCGTTCTACCCCTCCAAGGATGGACTTATACCTTTGCCGGCCCGCTGTCGCGAATTGAATCCGCCTGGCACGCGGATGTGATCTCCACATCGCGCTGAAAATAAGGCGGGCACTTCGCCCGCCTATTTCGGCTGTCTTAATCCGGGCATGCGCCCAAATCGAAATGCGTCAGTTCGCGCCGCCGAGTTGCTTGGTCATCTTGCAGAAATTGTCATGCGACTTGGCAATGGCCTCGTCGCCACATTCCTTCATCATGCCTGCACGGTCTTCTTCCTTCATGGCCATCCAGGCGGCCTTGAATTCCGCTTCGGACTTCATGGTCTTCATGCCGGCGTCGGTGAAGAAGGGCGACATCTTTGCCGGATCGTCGAGCGCGGATGTTCCGGTGCTGCCGCCGGCAAGCGCTGAGCCAGTCATCATCGCAAGCGCCATCGCGCCCATCGTGAGCATCTTGAAATTCATCTGGATATTCCTCTCTGTGGAGGTCATTGGAATAAACGACCTGCAGATAAACGGTATCGATAGAAAACAGTTCCTTCGGATGAGCAAATATCAAAACACCATTTTATTTTTCTGGCCTTGTCCGGAGTGCCGCCCAGCCGATTGGATTGGCAGCGATATTTTTGGCCCAGCCGCCGATATTGAGCGTAGGCCAGACTCCTGGCGCCAACCGACTACTCCATATCCGGTACGTCGCCGAAGACAAACAGCGTGTTCGGCGGGCCGTATTCGCCCATCGTCGGGTCGGCCTCGCGGCTCCAGGCGATGACGCCGGCATGTTTTGCCGCCAGAGCCCTGGCGGTGCGTATGGCGCGGTCCTCGCTCTGCTGGTCGGCAGGACCGAAGGCCGGAAACAATTCGCCATCCTCGCCACGATCGAACGCGACCACGACGATCAGCTTGGGACTTTTCCGGCCATTGGAATCGGACATCTTGCACCTTTCTTCCGGAACCTATCACAATAGCGGAAATTGGGTCGGCACGTTCGATTTCGGGAGGTGAGGTGGTGCAGGACCAGCGTTTCGACGAGCCGGTCAGGATTGCGCTCGGCCGCTCTGGGAACACGATCTTCAACGTGGAGAGGGTCGCTCAAGCCGCCGACATCCTGATGAATCGGTGGCCGGTTGCGACAGGGCAAAGGCATATGGTCGCTCGCAAGGCCTGCCTGGCCGTGCTCGAAGGAAAGAAAGAAGCCTCGGTGGCGCGGGCGGCGTTCATCAATGCCGCGATCGAGGCAGATATCCTCGTCGAGCCCCGTGAGGTGTCGATGCCTGTGCCAGTCCGATCAAGCTGAATCAGGATTTGCCTCTATCCTTCTGGTCGGTCGTGGTTTTTCGGCAACCAGGATGGGGCTTTCGGGGTCGTGCCGTCTGGCCGCATAACCCGCTTTGCGCGCATTTCCGCAACGTTCGCTGCCCGTTTGGCCTGCCTCGGCATCGCGTTGACACGAGACCTATGTCAATATATTGAACAGGACTATACAGGTTCACTGAACAGGTACCCATATGAAACGGCGTGCGGTTCAACTGTCTCCCGGCACTGGCAAGCCCGAGCAGATAGCCACAGTTCTGGAGCACGAAATCCGCTCCGGGGTTCTCGGTTTCGGCGACCGCCTGCAAAGCGAGAACGAGCTCGTCCAGCGCTTTTCCGTCAGCCGCAACACCGTGCGCAAAGGGCTCGAGGAACTGTTGAGCCGTGGGCTGATCACCACCAAGGTCGGAATCGGCTCCTTCGTCACCTTCGACGGCAAGCCAGTAGACGACGCCGTCGGCTGGTCGCGGGCGCTGGCCAATGCGGGCGCCAATGCCGAGACGCGCACGCTGCGGCTGGAGGTGATCGAGGACGCGGATCTGGCATCCCTGCTTGGCATCGAAAGTCCTTTTTTCATCGCTGTCGACCGGGTGCGCACCAATGCCAGCGATGGCCACGCGATCTCGATCGAGCGCAGCCGCCTGCCACTGTCGCCCGAACTGGAAGACGTGCCGTTGCGCGGCCTGCGCGAAGGTTCGCTGCACCAGACGCTGCGCGGCGCCGGGCTCATTCCCGACCATGGCGAGGAATGGGTCGGCATCGAAATGCTCAATGCCGAGGACGCCGCCATTCTCGGCTGCCCGCAAGGCACGCCGTTCCTGCGCGGCCGCCGGCTGACGCGTGCCGCCGACGATCGGCCGATCGAATATGTGACCAGCCTGCTCAACCCGGCGCATTTCGCGCTGCATATGAGGTTCTGAGCGATGCCGGACACCACCAGGGACACGCTCGATCGCGCCATGGGCGCACTTGTCGGCGGAGCGCTGGGAGACGCGCTCGGCATGCCGACGCAGCTTTTGTCGCCGGCCCGGATTGCCGACCTCTACGGACATGTCGAGGATTTCATCGCTCCTTTCGCCGATCATCCCGTGTCGAAGGGACTGCTGGCCGGCACCATCACCGACGACACCGAGCAGGCGCTGCTGCTCGGCCGCATTCTCGTTGAATCGGGCGCGCGCTTCGACCACACGCGCTGGGTCAACGCGCTGCTCGACTGGGAGCGCGAGGTCAAGGCGCGCGGTAGTTACGATCTGCTGGGGCCGTCGACCAAACGCGCCATCGACGCCATCAACAAGGGCGTGCCGGCGGAAGAGGCGGGGCGCGGCGGTGACACCAACGGTGCTGCCATGCGCATCGCGCCGGTCGGCATCATGATGCCGCCGGAGCCACTCGACGCGCTGGTGGCCAAAGTCGCCGAGACCTGCCGGGCGACACACAACACCTCGATCGCGATTGCTTCGGCCTCCGCCGTCGCGGCAGCCGTCAGCCGCGGCGTTGCCGGCGGCGACTGGCGCGCCGCTTCAGACAGTGCCGTCGCGGCGGCGAGGCGAGGGGCGACGCTCGGTCACTGGGTTACCGGCGGCGACATCGCCGCGCGTATCGTGTGGGCGCAGGATATCGTGCGCGGCGAGGCGACGAGGGATGCGATCCGGCTGATCACCGACCTGGTCGGCACCGGCGTCGCCAGCCAGGAATCCGTTCCCGCCGCCTTCGCGGTGCTGGAAGTCGCCGGTGGCGATCCCTGGCAAGCGGCGGTCATCAGCGCCAATCTCGGCGGCGACACCGACACGATCGGCGCTATCACCGCCGGCATGGCCGGCGCCTGCGCGGGCTTTTCCCAGCTGCCGCAGCAGCATATCGCGCGGCTAAAGGGCATCGACATTGCTGAGGTTCGCGCGCTGGCCGCCGACCTGGTGGCGGCAAGGGTGGCGAAAGCCGGGTCCGGCAAGGACGCGGCGGCATGAGCGGGCGTCTCGTCCATATCGGCAGCGCGGTGGTGGACTATGTCTACCGCATCGACGCCCTGCCGGCGCCCGGCATGGAAAAGACCGCATCAAGCTTCGCCCAGGTTGCCGGCGGCGGCTTCAACATGATGGTCGCAGCCGCCCGCACCGGCATGAAAGTGGTGTTCGGTGGCCAGCTCGGCAGCGGGCCGAACGGAGATTTCCTGCGCGCTGCCTTCGCCGCCGAGGGCATCGAGACGCTGACGCCGCCATCGCCCGTCATGGACAGCGGCAATTGCGTCGCCATGATCTCGAGCGACGCCGAACGCACCTTCGTCTCGTGGCCCGGCGCGGAAAGCGTTCTCAGCCTCGCCATGATGGCGCCTGTCTCGGTCGTGCCGGGAGACTGGGTGTTCACCTCCGGCTACACGTTGAGCTATCCCGGGAGCCGTGACGCGCTCACCGGCTGGATCGAAGCGCTGCCGTCCGAGATCCCCTTCGTCTTTGATCCGACGCCGATCATATCGGACATTCCACGCCCGATCCTGTCGCGGGTGCTGGCCCGTACGACATGGCTGAGCTGCAACACGGCGGAGGCGGCCGAGATCGCCGGTCCGGGCGATGTCGAGGCCGTCGCCGCACGGCTGCTGGCCGACCACTGTCCGAAGGCAGCGGGCGTCATCATCCGCGCCGGCGCGGAGGGCTGTCATGTGCGGCTGGCCGACGGCACCGCGCAAACCATTGCCGGATTCGAGGTCGAAGCCATCGATACCAACGGCGCCGGCGACACCCATATCGGCGCTTTCGTCAGTGCGTTGGCGCGCGGCGTGCCGCCTTTCGAAGCAGCGCGCTACGCCAATGCGGCGGCCGCTGTTTCGGTCACCCGCCACGGCGGGTCATCGGCGCCGACCGACCACGAGATCGGTACATTCCTGAGCCAGCCCGCCGGTCCGTCGACCGGCGAACCAGGCCAGAACCAGAAGGCCCATCAGACAGCCTGACAAGCCCGGGAAGCGGGCAAACCAAAGAGAGGAACGAACATGCGCATGCCTGATTTGACTGCCCTGTTGACGGCCACTGCCGTCTTCACCTCCGCACTCGCCTTCGCAGCCAAGGCCGACGAAGTGCATGTGCTCAACTGGAAGGGCTACGGTGCCGACGAACCATGGGCCATTGCCGCCTTCGAGAAGGCGACGGGCCACAAGGTCGTCAACGACTTCTTCAATTCCGAACAGGAAATGCTGACCAAGATCCGGACCAATCCCGGCCTCTATGACGTCGTCATGATCAACGCCGCCTTCAACGACCAGGCGATGGCCGAGAAATTGATCCAGCCGATCGACACCTCCAAGCTACCTAACTATGCCGACATCAGCAAGGACAAGGCGGGGTCGCCGATGCTCGACCATGACGGCAAGGTCTATGGCGTGCCGTGGGTCTGGGGCCTGACCGCACTTGCCATCAACGAAAAGTCCTTCGACAAGCCGCCGACGAGCATCGCCGAAATGTGGGATCCAGCCCACAAGGGCCGCGTGGTCATCCGCGACGATGCCGTCGAGGCTGTCCAGTTCGGTGCAATCGCCACCGGCCAGAACATCAACGATATCAAGGATATGGACGCGGTCAAGACGAAGCTCACCTCGCTGATGCCGCAGATCAAGACCTTCTGGAGCTCGGAGAACGACTGGAACCAGATGGTCGCCTCCAACCAGATCGACATCGGCACCTACTGGAGCGGCTCGGCGGATCGTGCCAAGACGCACTTCAAGCTGCCGGTCTCGCTGGTCATCCCACAGGAAGGCGCCGTCGCCTGGCTCGACGCTTTTTCCATTCCGGCAGGCTCCAAGAATGTCGCCGGCGCCGAGGCTTTCATCAACTACATGATCGACCCGAAGTTCTATGTCGAATGGGTCACCAAGGTCGGCGCTCCGGTGTCGGCCAACACCAAGGCGGTGGAAGCACTGCCCGAGGATGCCTTCAACCGCAAGGTGATGGGTGATCCGGAGGTCGCCAAGCGCATCCAGTTCCAGGCGCCCGTCACCGACGCGCAGCGCGAGGCCTATCTGGCGCTGTGGCAGCAGCTCAAGGTCGACGTGAAGTAAAGTCGACGTCCGGGCCGGCCGGCGGTTCGCGCCGGCTGGTTCTTCCAGTCCTGGGGAGGAGGGTATCATGGCAGCGCAGGGTGCGACCGCGTCGCGCGGCGGGCTGAGATCGGCACTGCCGCTGCTGGCACCTGCCTATCTCTGGCTGACGGTGGCGATCTTTCTGCCATTGTCGGCCATGGTGTTCTTCTCCTTCATGACCGAGCTGCCGCTGTCGGGAAAGCCGTGGACGTTCACGCTCGGCAACTACGCCGCCTTCTTCTCGCAGAGCCTCTATCTGACGCTGCTCTTGGCCTCGCTGCGGCTTGGCCTCGAAGTGACCTTGTGGTGCATCGTCATCGGCTATCCGGCGGCTTACGTGCTCGCCAAGGTGCTGAAGGGCCGTAGCCGCGAGGCGATCTTCCTGCTCGTCATCCTGCCGTTCTGGTCGAACGGGCTGGTGCGCATCTTCTCCTGGGCGATGGTGCTGCGCGAAGGCGGCATTCTCGACACCGCACTCAACGCGGTGCTGCCGTTCAAGATCAACATTGATCTCATGTACTCCTACCCGGCCGTCATCATCGGGCTGGTGCACTCCTACGTGCCCTACATGGTGCTGACCTGTTATCTCACTTTGCAGGCGATCGACGACTCGCTGATCGAGGCGGGGCGCTCGCTCGGCGCCTCGCGGCTGCAGGTGCTGAAGCGGGTGATCATCCCGCTGTCGATGCCGGGGCTGGTGGCGGGTGCCGCACTCATCTTCGTGCCGGTCGTCGGCTCGTTCATGGAGCCGCGCATCCTTGGCGGGCGCACCGGCACCTTCTACGGCACGGTCATCGAGGACCAGTTCGTCGCGGTGTTCAACTGGCCGCTCGGTGCTGCCCTCTCTTTCATCCTACTGGCCGTCGTGCTGGTCATCCTGGCGCTGGCGGCGCCGGTGCTGCGCAGGGCTGCCTGATGATGATGACACGCATCCTGGAAGGACTTGGCCGCTTCTATATCGGACTGCTGCTTGCCTTCCTCTATCTGCCGATCATCATCATGGCGCTGATGTCGTTCAACGTCTCGCCCTTCTACCAGTTGCCGTTCGAGTGGACGACGGAATGGTACGTCTCGCTGTGGCAGAACGACCAGTTGATCTCGGCCACCTGGAACAGCCTCGAAATCGCCGTCATCACCACCATCATCTGCGTGGTGCTGGGATCTGCGGCGTCGCTGGCGCTCTATCGCCATGAATTCCGCGGCAAGAAATTCCTGCAGGCGCTGCTGTTTCCGCCGATCGCCATTCCGTGGCTGATCACCGGCACGGCGATGCTGATCTTCTTCTTCGGCGTCGGCATCGGCCGCGGCCTGTTCGCCATCCTGCTCGGCCATGTCGCGCTGGCCTTGCCCTATGTCATCGTCGTCGTCTCGGCCCGGCTGCAAACCTTCGCGCCGGAGCTTGAAGAGGCGGCGCGCTCGCTCGGCGCCAACCAGTGGCAGGTGACGAACCGCGTCACGCTGCCCTGGATCATGCCCGGCGTCATCGCCGGCGGGCTGTTTGCGTTCGCCGTGTCGTTCGACCAGTTCGTCGTCTCCTATTTCCTGGCGACGCCTGGCCAGACGACGCTGCCGGTCGAAATCTACGCCGCGATCCGCAAGGGCTTCACGCCCGAGATCAATGCGGTCTCGACGATAATCATCGTCGTGTCGATGGCGCTGATGCTGCTCACGGCGCGCTTCTTCAAATTCGGCGGAGAGAAATAATGGCCGGCGTGCAGGTATCAAACGTCTCCCGCAGTTTCGGCGCGCACAAGGCGCTGGACGACGTCTCCATCGATTTCGCGGATGGCGGCTTCTATGCGTTGCTTGGGCCCTCGGGCAGCGGCAAGACAACGCTCCTGCGCCAGATCGCCGGCTTCGATTTTCCCGATTCCGGCCGCATCGCCATCGGCGGCGAGAGCGTCGAGCGGGTGCCGGTCGAAAAGCGGCGCATCGGCATGGTGTTCCAGAACTATGCGCTGTTTCCCAATATGAGTGTCGCCGACAATGTCGCGTTCGGCCTGTCGGTGCGCGGCGAGGCCAGGGCGGTGATTGCAACGGAAGTGCAGCGCGCGCTCGATCTCGTGCAACTCGGCAAGCTTGGCGGCCGGCGGCCGCATCAGCTGTCCGGCGGCCAGCGCCAGCGCGTCGCACTCGCCCGCGCCATTGTCACCAAGCCCCGCGTGCTGCTACTCGACGAGCCGCTCGGCGCACTCGACAAGGCGCTGCGCGTCGACATGCAGATCGAGCTGAAGCGCATCCAGCGCGAGATCGGCATCACCACCATCTTCGTTACCCACGACCAGGAAGAGGCGCTGACGATGAGCGACCGCATCGGCATATTGCGCGATGGCAGGCTGGTGCAGGAAGGGCCGCCGGAGGAGATCTACGACCGGCCGAAGAGTGAATTCGCCGCCACCTTCCTTGGCGACGCCAACATCTTTCGCGGCGACTCGACGGGTAATGGCATCAGGCTGCCGGATGGCACAGCGATTGCGGCTGGCGCCGGAGCGACGCTTGCGGCCGGCACCAAGGCGAGCTGCGCCGTGCGCCCGGAACGTATCCGCATCGCCACGGATGCCGGGGTTTCGGATGGCAATGCCAACATTTTGAAGGGCCAGGTCTCCAAGCGCATCTTCGCCGGAAACAACAGCACTTATTTTGTCGAGCGTGCCGGTCAGACGCTGAAGGTGATCGTGCAGAACACTGGTATCGAAAGGCTGGCCGAAGGGCAGGATGTCGTGTTGCGCTGGTCGCCGGAGAGCACGGTGTTGATCGCCGCGAGCTGAGGGGGCCAGTTCCCAACTGGGGAGGTTTGCGTTCCCTCCCACCCCCTCTGGCCTGCCGGCCATCTCCCCCGCAAGTGGGGAGATCGGCAGCGATAACGCCGCTGCTCTTCCCGCAACGTTGAAAATTTGCGAAGGCAGAGATGACGGCCAATCTCGCCCCTTGCGGGGGAGATGCCCGGTAGGGCAGAGGGAGGTGCTGTCCCTCCATAAGGTCGAACCAGGGCCGGAGCACATTTATGACGCTGGAATTGACAGCCAACGACCGATCCATTCTCGACGGCGAGCAAGGCCCATCCGCCGCCGCCGCGATGAAGATCCTGGTCGCGTTTTCCAATGCGGTTGGGGCAGCCAGCCTGCTCGACATCACCGGCGCCCATATCGATGGCTGCCTCTACCATGGCAAGGCAGGGCTTGATTTCGTCGAACGGCTGGTCGAGGGCGGCGGCCGTGTCCAGGTGCCGACGACTTTGAATGTCGGCTCGTTCGATCTTATCCATCCCGGCATGGTGAAGATGCCGGGGGCGGAAGGAGTGCCGGCGCGGCGGCTGATGACGGCGCATATGGAACTCGGCTGCCAGGCGACCTTCACCTGCGCGCCCTACCAGACGCGGTTCCGGCCAAGCTTCGGTCAGCAGATCGCCTGGGGCGAATCCAACGCCATCGTCTTTGCCAATTCCGTGATCGGGGCGCGCACCAACCGCTATGGCGATTTCATCGACTTGTGCTGCGCCATGACCGGGCGGGCGCCGGCCTGGGGGCTGCACCTGAGTGAGAACCGGCGCGGCCGCATCCTGTTCGAACTGGCCATTCCCGAGCCAGAGCCGAGTGACAGCCTGTTCGTCGGCGTCGGGCTGATCATCGGGCAGGCCAGCGGTGACCGCATTCCGGTGATCTCAGGCCTTCCTCGGCCGCGCGACGAGGACCAGTTGAAGGCGCTGGGGGCGGCCGCGGCAACGACCGGGGCGGTGGCGTTGTTCCATGCGGTCGGCATCACGCCCGAGGCGAGAACGCTCGATGAAGCGTTTGATGGCCATGCTCCGCAGGAAACGGTCCGCATCACCCGCGCCGACATCGACCATGCGCTGGCCAGGCTGTCGACCGTGCCGGATGGCGCGCAGTTGGCGGCCGTGTCGCTCGGCACGCCGCATTTCTCGCATGAGGAATGGATGCGCCTGTTGCCGATGCTGCGCGCGGTCGCGCCGGGCAGGGGCATTCCGATATACGTCAACACCGGGCGCGCGACGCTGACGCGGCTGCAGGAGGAGGGCGCCCTGGCCGGCATGGAAGCATTCGGCCTCATCCCCGTCGCCGACACCTGCACCTATGTCACCTCGATCCTCGAGCGTCTCGACGGCGTGGTGATGACCAATTCAGGCAAATGGGCGCATTACGCGCCCGGCAATATCGGCGTGGCTGTCGCCTTCGCCGAGATGAAGGATTGCATCCGCTCCGCGGCTGTCGGGCACGTCGTGCGGAGCGGCTCATGACGCAGCCGGTGGAAACAAAATCCGTCGAACGGACCGGCACTTTCCAACTGGTCGGGGAGGCCGCGGGACAGGCCCTGGTGTTTTTGCAGCCGCTCAGCTTCTGGGGCGGCATCGATGCGGAAACCGGCGACGTCATCGATCATTCGCATCCAGGTCTTGGCCAGAATGTCGCCGGCAGCATCCTGGTCATGCCGAGTGGGCGCGGTTCGTCGTCCTCATCCTCGGTTCTGGCCGAGGCGATCCGCAGGGGCACCGCGCCGGCAGGCATCCTGATGGAACGGCCGGACCCGATCCTGGCTGTGGGCGCCATCGTCGCCGAGTTTCTCTACGAGATCCGCATGCCGCTGGTGGTGTGCGATATTTCGCGCATCGCTTCCGGCGACCGGATCACAATCAGTTCGGGCGAGGGTGGCCGGGCGATCGTCAGCGTTCAGCCAGCCATCAATCCCGCGGAGCCGCGCCGCCAGTAGGCAGCGGCGAGCGTTTGATCGCGGCCAAGCCCCAGCGTGTCGCGCCAGTGCTCGCGCACGATTTTCGCGGCGGCGGCTTCGGCCGCGAACCAGCCGAAGGTCGAAACGTCCTTCGGCCACGCCACCGAGCGGACGGCCTCGGCCAGCAGCTTGTCCTCGCCCGCCGGCACGCCGTCCCTTGTCAGCCAGTGCAGTTCGATGCCGGTGGCGTTGGCGATCTCCTGTCTTTCGGCATGATCGGCGATCTCGACGAAGGCAACGCCCTTGGTTTGCGCGGGCAGCGTTTCCAGCAGCCGCGCCAGCGCCGGCAGGCCGGTTTCGTCGGCGCCCATGACATACCATTGTGCCGGTCGCACCGGGCGGCCGACTGGCCCCATGATACCGACCTTCATGCCGGGTGCCGCCTGCATGGCCCAGGCCGAGCCGACGCTCTCGCCGGGATGGACGAGGAAGTCGACATCGATGATGCCGTTGTCCGCATCGAGCGCGCGGATGGTGTAGACGCGCGCCACCGGCCGCCGGTCATCGGCAGGCCACACCGGCAAGCCATTGCCGCCGAGCATCGGCCACAATGGATCGGGAACCTCCCGGGTCGGAAACAGCATGCGGATATGCATGCCGCCGAACTTGGCGAAGCGGGTGAGATCGTCGCCCGCCAGGCGGATGCGGCGCATATGCGGTGTGAGGTGGCGAACACCTGTCACCACCATCTCGCGGAACTGGGCGAGGCGGGTCTCGCCGGCGAGATCGCCGGTCCAGACGATCGCGGGGTTTTCCTCCCTGGCATAGACCTCCACCGCGGTGGCGAGCAGGTCCTTGATGCGGGCGAGGCCGTCTCGGTCGGTGGCGTTGGCCCGCATCACCAGCCGCTCCATGTCGAAGGAAGCGCCGCCGAAGGCAAAGCGGAAATCGATGCGCTGCCCATGCTGCGAAGCATCGGCCTCGAAACTCCGCAGCCTGTCGCTGATGCGGTCCATGTAGTCGGGCAGGTGCCGCAGGTCGAGACGCGCCTCGCAGGTCAGTTCGCTCGCCGATGCCTCGCTCATTGTCAGCCTCCGATCCTGCCTGTGAGGGCCACCTTGAAGGTGCGACCCTTGCCTTGTTCGGTAGCCGCCGTGGTCGACCATGCGCTTTGCGGGTCGGTGTAGGCGGTGTTGAAGACGTTATCGACACCGAAATCGAGCCTGGCGTTGTCGTTGATGCGCCAGTTGGCGAAGACGTTGACCAGATCGAAACCGTCATCGACGACCGGCACGGCGTCGGGATTGCTGCGGCTGGTGCGGGTGATCTCGCCGACGCTGAGATATTGCGCGCCGACTGTGAGCTGATCCTCCAGCATGCGGAACCCGAGCGTGACCGAGAAACGGTCGAGCGGCGTGTTGTTGAGCGCCTGGCCGGCATAGACGCCGCTGATGACCTTGGCGTTTATCAGCGCGCCGGCGAGATTCACGAAACCCCAGCCGTAGTCATAGACCATCTCGGCCTCGACGCCCTTCAGCCGCGCGTCGCCGATGTTGATCGCCGTGCGCGGCAGGACGGTGAGATCGACGTCGATATAGTCCTCGACATCGGTGTGGAAGACGTTGAGCTTGGCGCGCAGGCGGTCGCCCGCGGTCAGCACGTCGTCGTATTTCACGTTGATGCCGGCCTCCCAGTTCTTCGCCGTCTCGGGTTGCAGCAGAAGATTGGGACTGTAGCTGTCGGCGCCGCCATGCGCGCCGCCGCCACGGAATACATCCTGCAGGCCTGGCGCCCGGTAGCCTTCGGAATAGGTGCCGTAGAGCTGGAAGCCATTGAAAGGGGTGACGCCGACGGTCAGGCGCGGCGACCAGCGGTCGCCCGAGATCGAGGCTTGCTGCGGCGGCACGGCGCGGGTCTCGCCATCGAGTTGGTAGCCGTCATAGCGCATGGCCGCGATCACCTGCAGCCAGTTCTCATAGTCGCCTTGCCATTGCAGGAAGCCGCCATAGCCCTGCTGTTCGCCGGCACCGAAATGCGCGGCTTCCGAGGACGCTTCGAGATAGTAATAGTCGAGCCCGTAAGTCAGCGTATGGGCTAACCCCCAGGCGTCGAAGCGCGAGGAGTTCTTCACATTGAAGCCCGACGTGGCGACGTCGTAGAAGCGGAAATTGCCGATCGCCGAGGTGGGCCAGACCTGCGTCTGCTCGGCGCGGGTGCGGTTGTGGTAGGCATTGGCGCTGAGGTCGATCAGCTCGCTGTCGTCAGGTTTCCAGGTGTAGGCAGCCGTGTAGGTCTGGTTGGTGGTGTTGGTGTCGTAGCGGCTCAGCGTCGGCGAGGTCGAGCCACTCGAGCCGGTGATCTGGTCATTGTAGCGCTGCAGGATGGCGCCGAGCTTCAGCTCGTGGCCGTCGGCCGGCCGCAGCGTCGTCTTCAAATAGCCGCTGGTCACCCGCTCGCCGGTCCAGGGCACGGTTTCACGATTGCCGTCGGTGTAGCTGTCGCGGTCGCGGTAGACGAGGTTGCCGATGATGTCGGCATCGTCGCTGAAGCGGTAGGCGCCGGTGGTGCTGGTGGTGAAGCCGTCACCATTATCCTCATAGCCGAGCTTCTCGCTCAGCGCCCAGCGCTCGTCGTTCTTGAGGAAATCGCCGGCATCCTTGGTCTCGAAGGAGACGACGCCGCCAATGCCGCCCGAGCCATAGGCATTCGACACCGGGCCGCGAATGACGGTGGCTTCCTTGATCAGGTCCGGCTCGACGTAGAACGAGCCCGAACCGTGGCCGACGCGCCAGTAATCCTGGCGGGCGCCGTCGAGCGTCACCACGACGCGGCCATACTGCTCGAGGCCGCGAATGTTGATGGCTGTCGCCGGGTCGTCGCCATTCATCGAGGCGGCGACGCCAGGCGTGGTGCGGAAGATGTCGGCGGCGGTGTCGGGTTGGATCCGGTCGAGTTCGTCGGAATCGACGGCGCTGATGGCGGCCATCGATTCGATGACGGCGGTCTTGATCATTGTCGCCGAGATGGTGATGAGGTCGAGCATCGTTGCAGGCTGGTTCTGCCCAGCAGTGGCTGGTGCCAAGCGGCCGGTCTTGGCGGCCGCCCCCTTCTTTTCCTGCTCCTGCGCGCTGGCCTGCGGTGCCGCGCACAGGCCGAGCACCAAGGCAAGCGCCGTGCTCGCCATCAAGGTCGTGTTTGTTGTCGTTGTCATGCAGCCCCCAAGCAAAAGCAAATCTGCTGGCGATGGCTGAACGGGCCTTGGCTGGCATGATGGAATCCCTCGACCAAACTGGCCGGGACCAAGCTCACATATTAAAACATGATGACATAAGTCAACTTTAAATTTATAGACCGACATCTTCATCGAAAAGGCATTTGGACAGGAGCAAAAGCATGGCCGGCAACGTGGGTGAGGGCAGGCGGATCGATTGGTTCCAGCCAGGCAGGATCGCGGCGATGCTGCTTCTGGCGCTGTCGGTGCTGGCGCCTTCCTGCGGCTTCAAGGCACTGGCCGGGGAGAGTATTGTCGACGCGCTGGGACGAACTGTCGCGCCGGGAGCGGCAACCAGAATCCTGGCGCTTGGCTCCGACGTCACCGAGATCGTCCATGCGCTCGGTGCCGGCGAACGGATCATTGCCGTCGACCGGGGCAGCAAGTATCCGCCATCGGTGACCGGGAAGCCCAATGTCGGCTATCGCCGCCAGCTTTCGGTCGAAGGGCTGGCCGGACTGCGTCCCGATCTGATCCTGGCGGCCGAGGACAGCGGGCCGCCCGAAGCGCTCGAGGTGCTGAAGTCGCTGGCATTCCCGATCGTCTTCATCCCGCAGGACAACAGCCCGCAAGGTATCGAGCGCAAGATCGCGCTGATCGCTGCCAGCCTGGGGCTCGAGAAAAAGGGCAGGACTGTTTCCGCCGAGATGCTGACAGCCTTTCAGGCGGCCGCCGATCTGGCCGCAAGAATCCCACCGGAACGGCGCAGAAAGGTGGTGTTCTTCCATGGTCTCGAGAAGTTGAGCGCTGCGGGCGCCGGCACCTCGGCCGACGCCATCATCCGCTATGCCGGTGGCCTCAACCCGATGGATATGGTCGAGGGCTACAAGGCGGCGTCGGAGGAAAAGCTGATCGAGATGGCGCCTGACGTGATCCTGATGATAAGCGACGGCAAGGGTGGACCGACAGCCGAGCAAGTGTTCGGCAACCGTGCACTGGCGGCAACGCCGGCGGCGGCAAACAGGGCCCTGATCGTGCTCGACGGCGCCTACATGATTGGCTTCGGCCCACGCACCGCCGACGCAATCCGCGACCTGGCGAAGGCGCTTTATCCGGAAGGGTAGTGCCGGGAAAAATCCTGATCCGCGGATGACACCCAATTCGCCGGATTTCTCCGGATGGGCTGCTTCCCGCACAAACTTGCCGGTCCGGCCTGAAACATTGGCACGATATTCTAGCCCGCCCGGTTGACCGCAAAGGCGTTATCCAGCCTATAATTCTACTAAATTCATAGACTAACTGTGAGCGCTCTCGGCGCTTGTGGGATGGCCCGTGAAGCTGGTGGAAAAGGAGCGCATCGATGCCGAGGACAGAATCCAATCCGATCGAGCTTGGCACCAAGGCCGCCGACTTCCTGTTGCCCGACGCGCAAGGCGTGCTTTACCGGCTCGCCGATTTCGATGCCAAGCCGGCCCTGCTCGTCGCCTTCATCTCCAACCGTTGCCCGTTCGTCGTGCTGATCCGCGAGCAGCTTGCCGCCTTCGCCCGGGACTATGCTGCCAAGGGCCTGCAAGTGGTGGCGATCAACGCCAATGACCATGAAGCGCACCCGGAAGAAACGCTCGCCCGCATCGGCGAGGAGGTCGAGAAATTCGGCTATTCCTTCCCCTATCTCAAGGACGCTTCGCAGCAGACGGCCAAGGCTTATGGCGCAGCATGCACGCCCGATTTCTTCTTGTTCGGCGCGGATCGGCGGCTCGCCTATCACGGCCAGTTCGACGATGCGCGGCCGGGCAATGGCAAACCTGTGACCGGTGCCGATCTGCGCGCGGCGGTCGATACGATGCTGGAGGGCGGCAGGCCCGCCGCCGAACAGGTGCCGTCGATCGGCTGCAACATCAAGTGGAACGCCGGCAACGAGCCTGTGTGGGTCTCCAGCGCGGCCCGCGCCGCATAGCGCCTTCTCTCGCACTCCTTCGCCGAGTAACCATGCCCAAGCCACAACGATCCGCCTCCGACAGGCTGCACCTCCAGGCCGACGTGCTGGTGCTGGGCGGCGGTCCGTCGGCTGCCTGGGCGGCTGTTGCCGCGGCCGAGAGCGGCGCCAAGGTGGTGCTGGCCGACAAGGGCTATCTCGGCACCAGCGGCGCCACTGCGCCGTCCAACACCGGCACCTGGTGCGTGCCGCCGGGCGACAACAGGCATGCCGTGGTCGAGCGGCGCTGGCAGCGCACTGGCGAACTCGCCGACCCGCGCTGGATGCTGCGCTGCGTCGACACCGCTTACCGCAATCTGCTCCGGCTTTCGGAATGGGGATATCCCTTCCCGAGCGAGGATGACGGGCGGCTCTACATCGCCAATCTGCGCGGGCCCGACTACATGCGTTTCATGCGCCGCCGGGTGCTTCTGGCCGGCGTCACCGTGCTTGACCACCATCCGGCGCTCGAACTCCTGTCCGATGGCGATGCCATCGTTGGCGCCGCCGGCGTGGCCAGACAGGTTGGCCACGATTGGCACGTCGATGCCAATGCGGTGGTGCTGGCGACCGGCGGCTGCGCCTTCCGCGAGCGCATCCTTGGCGGCACCGGGTTGACCGGCGACGGCTACCTGATGGCGGCGGAAGCCGGCGCCAGCCTTTCGGGCATGGAGTTCACCGGCAAGTATACGCTGGCGCCTTACGGCTCCTCGCTGAACAAGGGGCTGCCGTTCCGCTGGGCGTCGTTCCATCGCGAGGATGGTTCGCCGATCCTCGGGCCGACCGGCGAACCGTTGCGCAACGGCATCGGCGACCGCGAGGAAGAAGTGGCGCGCGCGCTGATCGATGGTCCGGTCTATGCGCGGCTCGACCAAGCCGAGCCGGCGCTGCAGGGCTGGCTGCGCCAAGGCCAGCCGAACTGCTTCGTGCCCTATGACCGCGCCGGCATCGATCCGTTCACCGAGCTGTTCCGCATCACCCTGCGCGCCGAGGGCACGGTGCGCGGTACCGGCGGCATCGACATCGTCTCCGACGATTGCGCCACCGGCGTCCCCGGTCTCTATGTCGCTGGTGACGCCGCCAGCCGCGAGATCATGACCGGTGCCGTATCGGGCGGCGGCGCCGTCAATTCGTCCTGGGCGCTGGCCAGCGGCTGGTGGGCAGGCAAGGGCGCCTCTACCCACGCCAGACGCCGGTCCGGCAAGGCATTCCGCAGCGCGGTGCAGTCGCTTGGCCAGGCCGGCTTGAGGCCGGCGGCGTCGCCTCGCGCCGACATCGCCGCAGGCGAGGTCATCGCTGCGGTTCGCAGCGAGGTGACGCCGCTCGACAAGAATTTCTTCCGCAGCGGCGCGGGGCTCGAGAAAAGCCGGGAGCGGCTGGACAGTGTCTGGCGCGATGTGCGCGACCATCTGCAGAGCGAGGGGCTGGACCGGGTCCGCACGCGCGAGGCAGCGTCGATCGCCGCCGCCGGGCGCTGGTCGGTGGCCGCAGCCCTGAACCGCACCGAGAGCCGCGGCATGCATCGCCGCACCGACCTGCCCGGCAAGAGCCCGGCGCTGGCGCACCGGCTGGTGATCACCGGCGTCGACGAGTTCCGCATCGCCGGGGCACCCGAGCGGCTGGCGGAGTTGGCCTCATGATCGAGATCGTCTCGGCCACGCGCTGCGTCGAATGCGACATCTGCGTCAAGGTATGCCCGACCAACGTGTTCGACGCGACCGAGCACGGCGTGCCTGTCATTGCCCGCCAGGACGACTGCCAGACCTGCTTCCTCTGCGAGATCTACTGCCCGACCGATGCGCTCTATGTCGCCGAGTTCGCCGAAGGGCCGACCGGCATCAGCGAGGCGGAGGTCGAGGCGCGCCTTCTGTTCGGCAGCTACGCCCGCGAACTCGGCTGGAAGCGCGGCAAGGCCGGCGGCTCGGAGTTCGACCCCACTCACCGCATCCGCGTGGCGCAGTGAACCGATCGGAGACGGATATGGACCGCATCGTCGTCAGCGACATCAGCAAGACCTTCCAGCTCAAGCCGGGACAGTTCGTCACCGTCGACGGCGAGGCGACCGATCGCGTCACCGTGCTCGACGGCGTCGACCTTTCGATCCGCAAGGGCGAGTTCATCACGCTGGTCGGTCCGAGCGGCTCGGGCAAGTCCGTTCTGCTCGACATCATCGGCGGGCTGACGCAGGCGACTGGCGGCGACGTCCAGCTCGACGGCAGGCGCATCACAAAGCCCGATCCAAAGACCGGCTACGTCTTCCAGCAATATGCGCTGTTTCCCTGGCGCACGGCGCTCGCCAACATCGAATATGCGCTGGAAGTGCGGGGCGTCGCCAAGGCCGAGCGTACGGCCACCGCCCGTCATCTGTTATCGCTGTTCGGCCTAGCCGGTTTCGAGGACCGTTTCCCCAACCAGCTTTCCGGCGGCATGCAGCAGCGCGTGGCGATCGCGCGTGCGCTGGCCAGCAATCCGGAAGTGCTTTTGATGGACGAGCCGTTTGCCGCACTCGACCAGCAGACGCGCGAACTCCTGCAAGGCGAGTTGCTCAGGATCTGGGGCAAGATCAAGACGACGGTCATCTTCGTCACCCATTCGATCGACGAGGCGATCTTCCTCGCCGACCGGGTGGTGGTGATGACGGCGCGCCCGGGCGCGGTGAAGGAGATCATCGATATCGACCTGTCACGACCGCGCAACGGCGACATCCGCGCCAGCACCGCCTTCAACGATTATCGCGCCCGCGTCTGGGATGTGCTCCGCGACGAGGTCAACAAGGCACAGAAGGACTGGACGCTGTCACCAGCCTTCAGCCATTGAGGAGCTAGACCCATGGCCTATCTGACCGAAAAGTTTGGTCCCGCCATCGGCGTTCGCAGCATCGCCGGCGAGGTCGCGGTTCCGGCAAAGGTTCCTACAATCAAGGCGCGCAGTGCTGTTGCGGGCGCGAAGCCCAGGAGGAAACGGGCGCATGCCGGCACCTTTCTCTATGGCCTGCCGCTGCTCGGCCTGTTCTTTCTGCTCTGGGAGATCGCGCCGCGACTCGGCTGGCTCAACCGCATCTTCTTTCCGCCGCTGAGCGAGGTGCTGGTCGCCTGGTGGGATATGCTCGCCTCGGGGGTGCTGATCGAGCACATCGGCATCAGCCTGCAGCGCGCGGCCATCGGCTTCGCGCTCGGCGTGGTGGTGGCCATTCCGCTCGGCCTGCTGATGGGGCGCTATTCGCTGTTCGAGAAGGTCAGCGATCTCCTGGTGCAGACGCTGCGCAACACCTCGCAATTCGCGCTGCTGCCGGTGTTCATCCTGCTGCTCGGCATCGGCGAGGGATCGAAGGTGGCGATCACCTTCTATTCCTCGGTCTTTTTTCTCCTCGTCAACACGATCAGCGGCGTCAAGTCGGTCGATCCGCTGCTGATCAAGGCGGCGCGCTCGATGGGCACGTCCGACTTCGATCTGTTCAGAAAAGTCATCCTGCCGGCCAGCATTCCCTCGATCGTCGCCGGCGCGCGGCTCGCGGTGAAATCCTCGTTGTTCGCGGTGATCGGCGCCGAGATGCTGGCGGCCAAATCAGGGCTCGGTTTTCTCATCCAGAACTCGCAGCTGATGATGGAAACGGCGGATATGTATGCCGGAATTTTGACGCTCACCGTCATCGGGCTGACCGTCAACTACCTGCTCGTCTGGTTCGAACGCTGGGCGACCGCCTGGAAGGGCCAGTCCGAGTCTTCGCTCATCTAAGCCACCCATTCATTCCAATCAGGAAGGATTTTCCCATGCCTAGCATTCGATTCGACGGATTTCGCCGACTGCTCCTGAAGGGTGCCATTGCCGTCGTCGTCGGCCTCGGCGGCATGCCGGCTTTCGCGCAGGACAAGCCCGATGTCATCCGCATCGGCAGCACGGCGCCCGGGCACCTCAAATTCATCCTTGCGCAGAAGGATGGCTGGTGGGAGAAGGAATTCGCCAAGGACGGCATCAAGGTCGAGCTGGTGACGTTCAATGGCGGTTCGGAAGCGACGACGGCGCTGGCCACCGGCGCCATAGAGTTCACCTACACCGGCAACAATCCAGCGTTGCGCGTCGCGGCGTCTGGCGCCGACGTCAAGCTGATTGGCCTGTCGAGCTATGTGAAGACCGGCGGCTCCTACATCGTCGTCAAGACCGACTCGCCGCTGAAGACGCTGCAGGATCTGAAGGGCAAGAAGGTCGCCTACCTCACCGGCACCGTGCGGCATTCGAACTTCAGCAAGGCGCTGAACAGCGTCGGCCTGACGACGAACGATGTCGAGGGGCTGAACCTGCCTTTCGAGGCATCCGGCCCGGCATTGCTGCGCGGCGATATCGACGCCATTGTCGAGACGGACTCGACCGCCGCCAAGCTGGTCGATACCGGCGAGGCCCGCGTGCTGTTCGATACCGGCACCCATCCGGAATGGAACGTGCCCAACGTCATCTCGGTCAACGGCGCCTTCGCGGCGAAGTACCCAGACCTGGTCAAGCGGCTGCTGAAGGTCGATATCGAGATTTCACGCTGGGCCGACGCGCATCCCGAGGAGACGATCAAGACCTTTGTCGAGGCGACCAAGTCGTCGGAAAAATCCGTCCGCAAGACCTATGCCGACGGCGTGTTCCACCAGGACCCGAAACTCACCGACGATGCGGTCGCCGCATTGCAGGGCGAGGAAAAGTTCATGGCCGGTGCCGGGCTGTTGAAGGGATCGATCGACTACCGCAAATGGGTCGACAGGAGCTTTGTCGACACCGCCGCCGCGGAAGTCGCTGCCGTCCAGTAGACCGGAAGCATCGAGCGGGGCGGGCGCTTGAAGGGCTGCCCCGCCCATCAAATCTCCGGAATGTTCTCCTTGAAGATCACCTGCAGCCTTGGCTGGTGCAATTCGTAGGGCAGTCCCCTGACCGCATGGGTCAAGGTGTTGAGTGCCTCGCGCGCCTCGACGCGCGGGTTCTGGTCGATGACCGCGTCGAGCGTGCCGTCGAGCAGAAGGTCCTTGGTGCCTTCAGTCACCTCATGGCCGAGGAAGACCATGGACTGGGCGCGGCCGCGCTCCTTGAGCGCGCGGGCGATGCCGGTGTTGCCGGCGCCGACATTGTAGATCGCGGCAAGGTCAGGGTGCCGTTCCAGAAGGGCGGACGCTTCCGAATAGGCCTTTTCGCGGTCGTCGAGCATTTCGCGCATCTCGACGATCTGCAGATTGGGCGATTCCTCGGTCAGGATATGGCGGAACCCCATCTCGCGTTCTTCGTGGCCGCGATAGGAAAGCGAGCCGGCGAACAGCGCCACCTTGCCCGGGCGCCCTGATCCCATGAAGCGGTTGAGCAGATAGCCGGCGAGGCGGCCGGCGGCGCGGTTGTCGATGCCGATATAGGCGACCCTCGGCACATGCAGGATGTCGGAGGCTATGGTCACCACCTTGATGTCGTTGGCCGACAATGAGCGGATCGCCTCGCGCACCGTTGGATGGTCGAGCGCGATGACACCGACGCCTTGCGTCTGTCCGCGCAGGTCCTGCAGCAAACGAGCGAGCCGATCGGGATTGAAGCCCTCTATGGTGGCGATGTGCACATCGAGATCGGGGCGCGCAAGGGCCTGCGCCTCGATGTGGCGGTGCAGCATCTTGATGAAGGAATTGGTGCCGGCGGGCAGCGCGAAATCGAGCCGGATGATGTCGCCTGGCAAGGGCCTGGGCGGCGCCCCGTTCGAGCCCTCGGCGATGTAGCCAAGCCGCTGCGCCATTTCGAGCACGATTTCACGCGTGCGCGCCCGAACGCCGGGGCGGTTGTTGAGCACACGGTCGACCGTGGCGGGCGAGACACCAGCTTCCCGGGCTATGTCAGTCAGGGTGGACCGCACCGTCTTTCATCTCCTGCATGCGTCAGGTCGCCTGGCGACGGCTTCCGTGCCATCCGCGATTCTGATGGGAAATGATGTATCCGGCCTTGGCCGATGTGCAAGCTGCACGGCTAAATCAATTCCTCCGACAGGAATGAGCGGGGTTTGGAAGGGGAGTTTCCCATCAAATCGAGGCATCAGGAGTGGCGTGTGGACCGCGGTACGATGCATTTCCTCGCCTTCTTGCAATGTTGTGAGGTGTTTTGATTATTTATGATGTTGACAGCCTTACCGTGCTGCCGTCAATATCCCTCATAGGGTCGTGGAGGAAACGTGGCCCTGAGGGAGGAGTTCCAATGTCCAATTTGATCCGCATGTCGCGGCGCCGCTTGTTGGCGTCCGGAGGAAAGGCGGCCGTCATCATGGCTGCCGCAGGCATTGCACCAAGATTCATTCGTCCCAGCCGCGCCTATGCGGCGGACGCGCTGGCGCCAGGCATGATCGGCGGCCCGACGGGCTTCGACGGAGCCGAGCGCTACCAGTACGGCGCCGACACACCGGAAGGCCGCGCCATCGAGGCCGCCAAGGCGTTGAAGGGCGCCGGCAAGGCACCAGCCAAGATCGTGCTCGGTCTTTCGGATGGCTCGATCGGCCAGCTTACGCAGCCTTTCCCGGCCGGCGCGCCATCGATCAAGGATCTGTGGGAAAAGGAGACCGGCATTCCGATCGAAATCGTCGGTCTGCCGAACGGCCAGGAATTCACCAAGACGATGCAGGACATCTCCACCAAGGGTGGGGCCTACGACATCTATTCGACCGAATGGAACCGCCTCGGCGACCTCGCCGAGACCGGCGGCATCGCCAAGCTCGACGACTTTGTCGCGCAATACAAGCCGGAATGGGACGATCCCAAGACCGGCTATGTCGACGGCGCCAAGGGCGTGTCGCTGCTCAACAAATACCGCGGCTCGAACTATGGCGTGTCGCTCGACGGCGACTTCCAGACCTGGGTCTACCGCACCGACCTGTTCGGCGACGAAGCCGAGAAGAAGGCCTTCAAGGACAAGTACGGCTACGATCTGGCGCCACCGAAGACCTGGAAGCAGCACGGCGACATCGCCGCCTTCTTCCAGCGCCCGGACAAGGGCCTGTTCGGCTCGACCGACCTGCGCAACCAGGGCTGGGGCTACACCAACTGGTATCAGCGCTACGTCTCCATGGCTTCGCCCAACCAGTTCCTGTTTGGCGATGACGGCAAGCCGCTGATCAATTCGGAGCACGGCATCGCCGCGACCGACGAATATGTCGCGTCGCTCGCGCACCATTCGCCGGACGCGATCTCGTGGGGCTGGCCGGAGCAGTATGGCAATTTCGCCAAGGGCGGGGCGGCGATGACCTGCGCCTTCTCCAACCTGCCGAAGTTCCTCGACAATGCCGGCAACAAGGATTCAGCCGTCACCGGCAAGATCGGATCGATGTTGCCGCCCGGCCGCGAGATCGACGGCAAGCTGATCAGCCGTTCGGTGCTGTGGTTCTCACTGACCGGCATGGTCTCGTCGCAGTCGAAAAACCAGGAGGTCGCCTATCTCCTGCTGCAATGGCTGGGCTCCGCCCGCATCTACGCCTGGATGAGCGCCAATCCCGGCGGCTATCTGGATCCATTCCGGCTTTCGGATTTCTCCGATCCGCTGGTGCGCCAGACCTACCATGCCTACCACATGGACATTGTGCGCGAGACGGTCGCCCGCACGGTGCCGACCATCAACTATCCCGGCGCCACCGCCTTCCACAACGCGCTCGACGAAAACCTCATGGCCTCGCTGACCAAGGCCAAGACATCAGAGCAGGCCATGGCCGACACCGAGACCGAGTGGAAGAAGATCGCCAGGCGCATCGGCGAGGACAAGCTTCTCGAAGCCATCAAGACCAACAAGGAGGCCTGGCCGACCGTTCTCGATCCGATCAGCTGATCCGTCTCCCTGGATCAGAGCCGGAGGGGAGGAGCACCTGCGCTTCCCCTCCGCAACCGACGCCACCAGCAAAAGCAGCCAGATGAAGCGTTCCGTCCCCTTCGAGATATTCCGCTACGCCGCGATCCTCGCGGCGATGGCGGTGACGCTGGTGCCGATCCTGTGGATGGTGTCGATGGCCTTCAAGCCGATCGCCGAATGGTCGGCGACCGGGGCCGACCTGACATGGTGGCCGAAGAACCCGACGCTCAGCAATTTCCGCTTCGTCTTCGGCGAGTCGACCAACAATTTGATCGTCGCACTCGACCGCACGGCGCTGAAGCCAATCCTCTCGTCGCTGCTGTCGGCGGTGTTCGGCACGGCGATCGCCATGTCGGCTGGCACGGCCGCGGCTTACGGGCTGTCGCGCTTCGGCTCCGGCCAGAACCTGCCGCTGGCGCTGATCCAGCTCAGGCTGTTTCCGCCAATGGCGGTGATGATCCCGGTGATGATCATGTGGTCGTTCCTCAATTTCACCGACAGCTGGTGGGGGCTGTCGCTGATCTACGGTATCGTCACCTTGCCGTTCGCCTTCTGGCTGATGAAGACCTTCTTCGACGACATGCCGCGCGAGATCGAGGAGGCGGCCTTGGTCGAGGGCTGTTCGCGGCTGCGCGTCTTCACCCGCATCACGCTGCCTATGATGCGGGCGCCGCTGGCCAGTGCAGCCCTGTTCGTCTTCATCCTCAACTGGTCGGACTATCTGATCGCGCTGCTTTTGACGACGCGCGAATGGGTGACG
This sequence comes from Mesorhizobium sp. Mes31, assembly GCF_024519675.1. Classification (NCBI taxonomy): domain Bacteria; kingdom Pseudomonadati; phylum Pseudomonadota; class Alphaproteobacteria; order Hyphomicrobiales; family Phyllobacteriaceae; genus Mesorhizobium; species Mesorhizobium sp. Mes31. Next base: position 66,480 of record NZ_JALJRL010000018.1, read on the forward strand.
ATCCCCGTCTACATGGCCTCGCTGTCGTCCTCGATGACCGGACAGCTCTACGGCGCCAAGGCAGCGCTCGGCCTGATCGCCGCCGTGCCGCCCGTCATCATGGGCATCGCCATCCAACGCCATCTGGTGCGCGGGCTGACCTTCGGGGCGCTCAAGCAATGAGCGCGGTGACCGGGACGATTTCGGAGGACGCCCCCACTTTGGAAGACAATGGGAAAACCGTCCAGGCAAGACCGGCTCCGCGCGACGAGGGGGCAAGGCTCGGCTTTCGCCTGACGCTGCCGGCGCAGGTCCTCGTCCTGTTCATCTCGGCCTTCCCGCTGCTGATGCAGCTCTACATCAGCGTCACCGACTGGTCGCCGCTGTCGGGCCTCGGCTGGTGGAACGCCTGGTCGCTGTGGAACAGTTTTGCCAACTACACCGACCTTGCCGCCGACGCACGCTTCTGGAGCGCGCTGAAGCGCACGGCCATCGTCATGGTCGTCTGCGTGCCGGCGGAATTCCTGCTTGGCCTGGCGCTGGCGACGCTGTTTGCAGACGATTTTCCGGGCAAGCGCATCTTCTATTCGATCCTGCTGATGCCGATGATGGTGGTGCCAGCGGTGGCCGGCTACATGTTCTTCATGCTGTTCCAGTCGGGCGGCCCGGTGAACGACATCCTGTCGTCGCTCACCGGTTCTCCCGTGACCATCGCCTGGCTGTCGGACCCGACGCTGGCGCTGATCGCCGTCATGGTCGCCGACATCTGGCAATGGACACCGTTGATGTTCCTCATCCTGCTTGCCGGCCTGGTCGGCGTGCCGGAAGACCAGATCAAGGCGGCGACGCTGCTCGGCGCCAATCCCTGGCAACGCTTCGTCACCATCGTGCTGCCGAAGATGAAGACGATCATCATCATCGCGCTGGCGATCAGGGTGATCGAGAACTTCAAGATCTTCGACACGCTCTACATCATGACCGGTGGCGGCCCCGGCGTCGCCACCGAGACCATCTCCGTCTACATCTACAAGCTCACCACGCAGGACCTGATCTGGGGCTATGTGGCGGCGATCGCGCTGGCCATACTGATCGTGCTGTCCATCGTCGCCGTGTTCGCGATGAAACGCATGGCGCGGGCAAGGCAGGTGCCGGCATGAGCGCGATCCACCTGCAGAACCTGGTCAAGAAATTCGGCGATTTCACCGCGCTGAAGACGATGGATCTGGCCATCGCCGACGGCGAGTTCATGGCGCTGCTCGGGCCGTCGGGCTGCGGCAAGTCGACGACGATGAACATGATCGCCGGCATGGAGGAGCCGACCGGCGGCAGGATCCTGTTCGGCGAACGCGACATGGCCGGCGTGCCGATGGGTCGGCGCGGCGTCGGCTTCGTCTTCCAGAACTATGCCATCTTTACCCATATGACGGTGCGCCAGAACCTCGCCTACGGACCGAGGATGCGGGGCGCGGCGAAAGCCGAAATCGACCGCCGTGTCGGCGCCATCGCCGAAATGTTGCAGCTGACGCCGCTTCTCGACCGCAAGGCCGACCGGCTGTCGGTCAACATCTTGCAGCGTGTGGCGATCGGCCGTTCGGCGATCATGGAGCCGGCGATCTTCCTGCTCGATGAGCCGCTCTCCAATGTCGATGCCGCCTTCCGGGCTGTGATGCGCACCGAGCTGAAACAGTTGCAGCGCCAGTTCCGCCAGACCATGGTCTACGTCACCCATGACCAGCTCGAGGCGATGACCATGGCCGACCGCATCGCGGTCATGGACCATGGCGTACTGCAACAGGTCGGCACGCCGCTCGAGGTCTACAACGATCCGGCCAATGTCTTCGTCGCGCGCTTCATCGGCGCGCCGGGGATGAATCTTCTCAAGGGCAGGCCGGCGGAGAGCGACCGGGGACTGGTCGTCGATCTCGGACCCCTGGGCATCACGCCGCCGCTGCCGGGCGAACTCGCTGCCGCATTGCGTGGCGCGCGGGGCGACGTGCTTTACGGATTTCGGCCGGAACAGGCCTCACTGGTGCAACATGGGCAAGGCCTCGCCATGCAAGTCAGCTTCGTTGAACGGATCGGTGCACGCACCATCGTTCATCTCGGCCAGGGCGAGGCTGCTGTGAAGACGGTGTTCGACAATGACGTCGGACTGGCGATCGGCGACATCGCCATCGTCGCACCCGCCGCGTCGTCGGTGCGTATCTTCGATGCGGCTACCGGCGTTGCGATGAAGGCAGGCTGAGACATGGCTGACATCGTCTTTCGCAATGTGACCAAGCGCTACGGCGGCACGCTCGCCGTGGACGACGCCTCGTTCACGGTCAACGACAACGAGTTCTTCTGCTTCTTCGGTCCGCCGCTGTCGGGCAAGTCGACAATCCTGCGCCTGGTGCTCGGGCTGGAGACACCTGATACCGGCGACATCCTGATCGGCGGCAAGCTGGTCAACACGGTGTCGCCGGCCGAGCGCAACGTCGCGATGGTGTTCCAGAACCTGGCGCTGTTCCCGCATATGAGTGCACTCGACAATGTGCGCTTCCCCCTGGTCGAACGCGGGGTCGCCGAGGCCGCGATCGGCAAGCGGGTCGCCGACGTCGCGGCGAAGCTGCATATCGGCCATATCCTGCACAAGCCGCCGGCGCAGCTTTCGGGCGGCGAGCGGCAGCGCGTGGCGATCGCGCGCGCGCTGGTGCGCGATCCCAATGCGTATCTGATGGACGATCCGATCTCGGCGCTCGACGCCAGGCTGCGCGAGGAGACCCGGGTCGAACTGAAGCGCATCCAGCGCGAACTCGGCAAGACGCTGATCTATGTCACGCACGATCAGGAAGAGGCGATGTCGGTCGCCGACCGCATTGCCATCCTGGAGCATGGCAGGATCAGGCAGATCGGCGCTCCGGCCGAAATCTACGACCGCCCGGCCAGCACCTATGTGGCGCGGTTGCTCGGCTCGCCGATGATGAACATATTGAAATCGGCGCGCGGCGAGGGTGGCGTCGAGGCCGCCGAAGGCACGATCCGCATTGCCGACAAGGCGGCTCCCGCCGATACCGTCGAGATCGGGCTCAGGCCGGAAGACATCAAGGTCAGACCGTGGGCGGACGGGGGCAGGGCGGACGAGGCGTCAAGCCGTCCGGCGCGGGTGTTCGAGGTCGAGCCGCTCGGCGGCTACACCGTGGTGACGCTCGAAGCCGGACAGGCGCGGCTGAAGGCGCTGTTGCGCGGCCAGCCCGACATCAGGCCCGATGCGATGGTGGCGATATCCTGCGAGCCGGCCAGAGTGCATTATTTCGGACAGGGCGGGGGAGCGCTGGCACGATGATGGCGGCCGCGAGGAAAGAGTTTCGGGAGGATAAGATGGCAGGCAAAGGCTTCGAGCCGGACGTCAAGGTCCGCACAAAAGAATACAGGATCGGCTGCGTCGGCGCCGGCATGATCATGGCCGAGTGCCATCTCGCCGCCTACAGGCAAGCCGGGTTCCCGGTGGTGGCGATCGCCTCGCGCACCAAGGCGAATGCACAGAAGGTGGCCACGCGCTGGGGCATCCCGACCGTCCACGACACGCCGGAGCAGTTGATCGAGGACACCAATGTCGAGATCATCGACCTCGCCTTTCCGCCCGACCAGCAGCCGGCGCTGATCCGCCATGCGCTGAAGCAGAAGCACATCAAGGCGATCCTGGCGCAGAAGCCATTGGCGCTTTCGGTCGAGGAAGCGGTCAAGCTGCGTGACGAGGCGGCAAAGGCCGGCAAGATCCTCTCCGTCAACCAGAACATGCGCTACGACCAGTCGATGCGCGTGCTGAAGCAGATCATCGACAGCGGCGCGCTCGGCGACATTGTCTTCGCGCAGATCGACATGCACGCCATCCCGCACTGGCAGGTCTTCCTCGAGGATTACGACCGGCTGACGCTCGCCAACATGAGCGTGCACCACCTCGATGTGCTGCGCTTCCTGTTCGGCGACCCGGATGAAATCACGACGCTGACGCGCAAGGATCCGCGCACGAAATTCGACCATTCCGACGGCATCACCGTCTCGACGCTGCGGTTCCCGTCCGGCGTGCTCGCCGTGTCGCTGGAGGATGTGTGGTCCGGCCCGCGCCAGGACGGCTACAAGGACGACCAGCACATCAACTGGCGGGTCGATGGCACCAAGGGCGTCGCCAAGGGCACGATCGGCTGGCCGACGGGTTCCGCCTCGACGCTGACCTACGCCTCGACCGAGACCACCGGCGGCAAATGGGTCAGCCCGAGCTGGGACACGATGTGGTTCCCGCATGCCTTCATTGGCGTGATGGAGCAGCTCCAGCACGCGGTGAAGACCGGCACACCGCCGGCGCTGTCGGTCGCCGACAACGTCAAGACCATGGCGCTTGTGGAGGCGGGCTACCGCTCGATTGACGAGGGCCGCACGGTCAGGCTTTCCGAAATCGCCATCTGATCACCGCAGCTGAAAACCAGACAACTGAATCGCTTACAGGGAGGAATTCACACCATGATGCAGGCAGGTATTTTCACGGGCTATTTCCCGTACGGTCTCGAAGAGACGGCGAAGAAGATCCGCGGGCTAGGTTTCAACACGGTGCAGCTCGACCTTCATTTCAAGGATGTCGACCTGTCGGCAGGCCAGATCACCAAGGACAAGGCAAAGAAGGTCCGCGACGTCTTCCGCGACAACAACCTGCCGGTCTGCTGCGTGTCGGGCTATACCAACATCATTCATCCCGACAAGGCGGAGCGCGACAAGCGCGTCGGCTATCTCAAGGAAATCATCCGCAACGCACGCCATTTCGGCTCGCCTTACGTGATCTCGGAGACCGGCACCTACAACACCGAATCCGACTGGGTGCATCACCCCAAGAACAAGACCGAGGAAGGGTTCGAGGAATGCCGCAAGGTGATCGCCGACCTCGCCCAGACGGCCTATGACCACGGCGCGGTGTTCCTGCTCGAAACCTACGTCAACAACGTCGTCGGTTCGGTCGAGGAGACGGTGAAGATGTTCGCGCAGGTCGACCATCCCGGCCTCGGCCTGTTGATGGATCCGACCAACTATTTCGAGACGCACAACATCGACAAGATGGACCAGATCCTGAACCAGGTGTTCGACACGCTGACCGACAAGATCAAGATTGCGCACGCCAAGGACGTCAAGCGTTCGGGCGGCGACAAGTCCGAGAAGCACGCCGACATCGGCGACGAGGACGCGCTGGAGAGCCACACGTTCCGCGGTGTCGGCGAGATCGAGTTGCCGGCGCCTGGCCTCGGTTCGCTGAACTACGACCTCTATCTCCAGCGGCTGGCGCAGAAGCATCCGAACATCCCCGTCATCATCGAGCATCTGTCGGAAGACGACGTGCCGCGCGCCAAGAAGTTCCTCGACGGGAAGTTCCGCGCCAACGGCCTGTGATGGCCGGTTGCGGCGCCGGCTCACGGCGTCGCGACCCCAAACAAGGGAGGAAGAAATGTTGAAATTTGCATTGAAACTGGCGTCCGCCGCGGCCGTGCTCGCCAGCGTCGCACTGGGTTCGCCGGCGCTGGCGCAGGATGGGCAGAAGACCTTCTACCTGCTGTCGCATGGCGGGCCGTCGGATGCGTTCTGGCTTGACTGGAATGCTGGTGCCACCAAGGCCTGCGATGAGCTCAAGGTGACCTGCAAGATCTCCTTCAGCGGAGGCGACATGGCGGCGCAGAAGGAAGCCTTCAACTCCGCGCTTGCCGCCAAGCCGGACGGCATCGCCACCACGTCGGCGCAGCCCGGCCTGTGGACCGAGGAAGTCAAGGCGGCCAAGGCAGCCGGCATTCCGATCGTCTTCTTCAACACCGACGATCCGGCGACCGGGCGGCAGGCCTATGTCGGAGCCGATCTCAAGGAGGCTGGCGTCATCTGGGCCAAATATCTTGTCGACCACAAGATGGTGAAGCAGGGCGACAAGGTGTTCCTGCCGGTCGAGGTGCCAGGCGCCAGCTACCAGCAGCTGGAGACCGAAGGCATTGCCAGCGTCTTCGATCCGCTCGGCATCAAATACGATGTGGTCGATTGCGGTACCGATCCTGCCGGCATCATCGCCAAGATGACCGACTACATGGTGGCCAACAACCCGCCGGCGATCATCGCGCTCGGCGATTCCGTGGCGGCCAGCATCAAGCGGGTGTTCGACGGCGCCGGCGTGCCGGCCGGCAAGATCCCGGTCGTCGGCTGGGGCAACTCCAAGGAAACCGCGGAAGCCGTCAAGGCCGGCTTCGTCAATGCGGCCGCCTGGCAGTTCCCTTCGGCGCAAGGCTTCATGCCGGTGGCGCTGCTCGGGCTTGCCGCCTCGGGCGAACCGATCGGCTACGACATCCACACCTTCAGCCTCTACGACGCGGCAAGCGTCGAACCGATCCTGAAGCTCTACGACAAGAAGTGAGAAAACCGGCGCCCGCCGCAAACGCGGCGGGCGTCTTTTCCAAGCATGGTCCAAGCAGTCATGACAATTGCCGCAGAAGACGACGCGCCGAGGGTGAGAGGCAGATCGAGCCTGATGCGCTCGCCGCAATTCTCCTCCTTCGTCATCCTCATCATATTGCTGGCGGTGTTCGCTGTCGCCGACGCCAATTTCCTGTCGCCGCTCAACATCTCCAACATGATGGCGTTCCTGCCCGAACTCGGCATCATCGCGCTCGGCATGACGCTGCTTCTGACGGCAGGCGAGTTCGACCTGTCCGTCGGCGCCGTGTTCGGACTGGCGCCGGTCGTCGTCATGCTTCTGGTGCAGAATGGCGAAGCGGGCATCGGCGTGGCGCTCTTGGCCGGGCTTCTGCTGTGCGTGGCGATCGGGGCGATCAACGGGCTGATCGTCACCAAGATCGGCATCTCCTCCTTCCTGGTCACGCTGTCGATGCTGCTCGTCGTGCGCGGGGCGGCGCTCTACATCACGCAAGGGTTTCCACTCAAGTCCTGGGACCAGCCCGACTTTTTCGTCACGCTGCTCGCCGGCAGCTTCAACATCGGCTCGTTCCGGTTCTACACTTCGCTGTGGTGGTTTATCGGCCTGTCGCTGCTGGCGATCTACATCCTGCGCTACGCCAAGCTCGGCAACTGGATCAGCGCCATCGGCAGCAATCGCAACGCGGCGGTGGCGCGCGGCGTGCCGGCCGATGCCGTCAAGATCTGGCTGTTCATCGCGACCTCGGTGCTGGCGGGTCTCGCCGGCATGATCAGCGCCTTCCGGATTTCCGCCGCCTCGCCGGTGGCCGGAACCGGCTACGAACTGGAAGTGATCGCCATGGTGGTGGTCGGCGGTACGGCGCTGACCGGCGGGCGCGGCACCATTCTCGGCACCATTGTCGGTGCACTGATGCTGCGCGCCATCCGCAACGGCATCGTGCTGATCGGGGTGCCGGGCTTAGCCTACAACATCTTCGTCGGCGTCATCATCCTCGCCATGCTCATCCTGCACGCCTTGCTGCAGAAGAACGCCGCAAGGAGCTGACGATGGAAGTGCTTCGGCTGCAGAACCTGCAAAAATCCTTCGGCAGCGTGCGCGCGCTGAAGAACGCCTCCTTCACGCTTGGCGAAGGCGAGGTGGTTGCCTTGCTCGGTGACAATGGCGCCGGCAAATCGACGCTGATCAAGACGATCTCGGGCGTGTTCCCAGCCGACCGCGGCGACATCTATGTGCGCGGCGAGAAGGTTTCGATCCGCTCGACCCGCGATGCGATGGACCTCGGCATCGAAACCATCCATCAGGACACCTCGCTGGCGCCGGATCTCAGCATCGCGCGCAACCTCTTCCTCGGACGCGAGCCGGTCCGTTTCGGATGGCTCGGCGTGTTCGCGCCGCTCGACCTCGCGAAATTACGCAATGCGGCGTCGGAATTGCTCAAGCGCGTCGGCATCTCGAAGAAACTCGACGCCGATGCGCTGGTCTCGACGCTGTCTGGCGGCGAGCGGCAATCGATCGCCATTTCGCGCGCCATGCAGTTCGCCGCCAAGGTCATCATTCTCGACGAGCCCACCAACAATCTCGGCGTCGAGGAAACGCATGGCGTGCTGCGCTTCGTCAAGGAGGTGCGCGACGCCGGTCATTCGGTGCTTCTGATCACCCACAACATCCACCATGTCTTCCAGGTCGCCGACCGCATCATCGTCATGCGCCGTGGCGAGATCGTCGCCGAGCAGACGGTCGCCGATACCGACCTTCTGACGGTGGAAAGCATCATCACCGGCGCCGACATGTCGGCGCTGCTCAAGGAGACGAGAGCGAAGTGAAAGAAGCGGCCGTCACATGGTAGAGCTTTACGGCAAGACGCTTTCGCGCCGGCAGGTCCGGGAACGCTCCGGCATGCTGTCGCAATTCGCCGGCGTGCGGCTGATGACACTCGGCGACGGGGTGGAGCGCGGCATCCGCATGCTGGAGTTCCGCACCGGTTCGGGCCTGCGCTTCACCGCGCTGGCCGACCGTGCGCTCGACATCGCCGATTGCGATTTCAAGGGCCAGGCGATCGGCTGGCATTCGCCGAGCGGCTTCCGCCATCCGGGCCTGCACGACTATGAAGGGGAAGGGGGGCTGGCCTGGGCGCGCTCCTTTTCCGGCCTGCTCGTCACCTGCGGCCTCGACCACATACTGGGCCGGGAAGAAGTGCCGGCCGACAGCTACAATTACCCGGGCAGGAAGACCGTGGTCCATTCGCTGCATGGCCGCGCCGGTACCATTCCGGCACGGCTGACCGGCTATGGCGAGACCTGGGACGGCGACCGCTGCGTGCTGTGGGCCGAAGGCATCGTTCAGCAGTCGGCCGTGTTCGGCGAAGACCTGCATCTCATCCGCCGTATCGAGGCCGATGTCGGCGGCAACGAGATCCGGCTCCTCGACCGTGTCGTCAATCACGGCTTCAGTCGCACGCCGCATATGTATTTCTACCACGTCAATCTCAGCCATCCCCTGCTCGACGAGGGTTCGCGCTATCTGGCGCCGATCCGGGACGTTGTCTGGGCCGGCCATGATGGCGAGTGCTACCGGGCGCAAAAGGTGGGTTACCGCACCGTGCCGGCGCCGCAACTGGGTTTCAGCGAACAGGTCTGGCAGCATGAGATGACGGCCGATGCCAATGGCGAGGTACCGGTTGCGCTGGTCAACGATCGCATCGGCCTTGGCTTCGAAGTGGTGACGCGCAAGGACCAACTGCCTTGCGCCTATCAATGGCAGAATTTCCAGGCGGGCCAGTATGCGTTGGGCATCGAACCTTCGACGCACCATGTTCTGGGCAATCTCGCCGCGCGCGAACGAGACGAGATGATCTGGCTGGAGCATGGCGAAGGCCGCTCCTATGATGCGGTGTTCCGCGTTCTCGACGGCGCGAGCGAAATCGCCGCCTGCGAGCGACGGATCGCGGCGATCGCGACGCAGCCGCAAGAGGATTACCCGGCGCCGTCCGGCAATTTTCCGACCTTGCGGAGCAGGCCGTGATGTCGATGAGGAGCCCATGCCGCGGCAAATGGCAGGTTGTGGATCAGCCTGCCCGATCTACTATCCGGAGGCCATGATGACGAAGCGCGACTACAGCCTGGTTGGGGAAAGCACGCGGATCGCGATCGAAACCGGGCTGGCCTCGGCGGAATGGTATCACACCGATGTCCCGCGCAAGGCGATGAAGGAGCTGATGCAGCGTTCCGACGGCCCGGCGATCCGCGACACGCTGATCTGGATCGTCGCCATATTGGCTTCCGCCGCCGGAATCGTCTGGTTCTGGGGCACGTGGTGGGTCGTGCCGTTCCTGTTCGTCTACGGCGTGCTCTATGGTTCCTCGAGCGACTCGCGCTGGCACGAATGCAGCCACGGCACCGCATTCCGCACACGCTGGATGAACGACGTGGTCTACCAGATTGCCAGCTTCATGCTGATGCGCAATCCCGTGCAATGGCGCTGGAGCCATGCCCGCCACCATACCGATACGATCATCGTCGGCCGCGACGCCGAGATCGCCGTCATGCGTCCGCCAGACCTCCTGAAGGCGGCACTGGCCTTCACCGGCATCCTCGATTTCCGCTATTCGCTGCCGATTTTGGTGCGCCAGGCGTTTGGCAGACTGTCGGATGACGAGAAGAGCTATATTCCCGAGATGGAGCTGGGCAAGGCGGTTGTCGCGGCCCGTTGGCATGTCGCCATCTACATCGCGACGATTGCGCTGGCGCTCTATACGCGCTCGTGGCTGCCGCTGGTGCTGATTGGCCTGCCACGCCTTTACGGTACCTGGCACATGGTGACCACCGGCCTGCTGCAGCATATCGGGCTCGCCGACAATGTCGTCGACCACCGGCTCAACACGCGCACCGTCTACATGAACCCGATCAGCCGGTTCATCTACTGGAACATGAACTATCATGTAGAGCACCACATGTTCCCGATGGTGCCGTATCACGCGCTGCCCAGGTTGCACGAGCTGATCAAGCACGATCTGCCGCAGCCCAACCCGTCGATGTGGCATGCCTATCGAGAAGTCTGGCCGGTCCTGCTCAGGCAGCTGAAATACGAGGACTATTACCTCGAGCGCGAATTGCCGCCGACGGCCAGGCCCTATCGTGGCGAATTCCACAAGGTCGATATGTCGGCGGCCGCCGAATAGTTTGACGGGCCGCACGGGCTGGACCACGAGGAGACGCAAATGGCCGACTGGGTAGAAGCGTGCGCCGTGAGCGACGTCGACGAAGAGGACGTCATCCGCTTCGACCATGGCGGACGAACCTTCGCCATCTATCGCAGCCCGGATGACGAGTTCTTCGCCACCGACGGGTACTGCACGCATGAGAAGGCGCATCTGGCCGACGGCCTGGTGATGGACGACATCATCGAATGCCCCAAGCACAATGGCCGCTTCAACTACAAGACAGGTGCCGCCAAAGGCGCGCCGGTCTGCGTCAATCTCAAGACCTATCCAGTGAAGATCGAAGCTGGCAAGGTCATGATCGATATCGGCTGACCGGCCGCAGCGCGTAACAGAGGGACCCTTTCGATGAGCCGAAAAAGACCGACGGTGGCGGATTTGCGCGCCATGAAGGGCAAACGCCAGCTGACCATGCTGCGCGTGCTGACGATGGACGAGGCCGAGGCCGCCGAGCGGGCAGGGGTCGACATCGTCTCGGTCCCGCCCGAACTGGTGCTCAACCCGCAATATCGCGATGCGGCGCCCAGCCTGTTCACCATGCCGGGCGAGAACTTTTTCGAGATCGGCACCGCTGACGATTTCGTGCGCTGGGCGTTCCGGCTCTACAAGGCGAGCGCCGATGCCGTCTATTGCAGCGCCGGCTACGCCACCATCAAGCGGATGGCGGACGACGCCATCCCGGTCATCGGCCATGTCGGGCTGATCCCGTCGCGCGCCACCTGGACAGGCGGCTTCAAGGCGGTCGGCAAGACCGCCGACACCGCCATGCAGGTCTTCGAGGCGGTCAAGCAACTGGAGGCCGCCGGCGCCATCGGCGCCGAGATCGAAGTGGTGCCGGTCGAGGTGGCGAAAGCGATCTCGGAGCGCACCTCGCTGATCATGCTATCTATGGGGGCGGGCACCGGCTGCGACGCGCAATATCTGTTCGCCGACGATATCCTCGGCCAGAACCGCGGCCACATGCCACGCCATTCCAAGGTCTACCGCAATTTCGCGGCTGAATACGACCGCCTGCAAGGGGAACGCATCGCCGCTTTTTCCGAGTATGTCGCCGACGTCAACAGTCTGGCCTATCCCGAAGAGAAGCATGTGGTGCAAATGGATCCGGCTGAGCTCAGCCTGTTCATGAAGAGGGTCGACGGGGCGTGAAATCTCAAGGCAATGATGCGACGGCCGAGGCAGCGCCGGTATATACTCTGATCCTGTCCTGCGAGGACCGGCCGGGGATCGTCGCCGCGGTCACGGCCGAGCTTGCCGCGAACGGCGCCAACATCGCCGAAAGCAGCCAGTTCTGGGACCGGCAGACCAACCGCTTTTTCATGCGGATCGCCTTCACCAGCCCGCCCGGCTCGAGCAAGGACAGTCTGGAGCGGGCCCTGAAATCAAGCGTCGACCGCTTCGGCATGAAGACCGCGCTGGTCGACCAGGCGCGCCGCCCGAAGATCATCGTCATGGTCTCGAAATTCGACCACGCGCTTCTCCATCTGCTGTACCAGATCAGGGTCGGCTGGCTGAACGCGGAGGTTGCCGCCGTCGTCTCCAACCACGAGGATGCCCGCCGCTTCGCCGAGCTGGAGGGGATCACCTACCACCATTGGCCGACCACGAAGGAAAACAAAGCCGAACAGGAACAAAAGCTTCTGGATCTGGTGCAGCGGACGGGGGCCGAGCTGGTGATCCTGGCGCGCTACATGCAGGTCTTTTCAAAAGGGCTGTCGGACCGGCTGTTCGGACGGGCGATCAACATCCACCATTCCTTCCTGCCGAGCTTCAAGGGCGCCAAGCCGTACCACCAGGCTTTCGATCGCGGCGTCAAGCTGATCGGCGCGACAGCGCATTATGTCACCTCCGACCTCGACGAGGGCCCGATCATCGAGCAGGAAACCGAACGCGTCACCCATGCGATGAGCGCCGAGGATTTCGTCGCCGTCGGGCGCGACATCGAGAGCCGCGTGCTGGCGCGCGCCGTCAAGCTGCATCTCGAAGCACGCGTCATGCTCAACGGCCACAAGACTGTCGTCTTCTGAGCGAAGCCGCGTCAGACCGGCCAACTTCCGCCGGCGAGCGCGGCGTAGAGCGCTTCGGCGTCGATGCCGAGCGGCCGGTCCTCTTTCAGGGCAGGGACGAGCGCGCGTATTGCCGTGTGAACCGCGGTGGTGCGGGGCGCCAACGTGGACCCGTCGCGCAGGTCGACTGCCTGCGCGGCAGCCATCAGCTCGAAGGCGATCAGCCGCCGCCACAGCGCGATCATCGCGGCGCATTTGGCAACCGCCAGCGGCGTCTGCGCGGCGTGGTCCTCGACGCCTTCCGACACCGCCAGGAAATCGAGCATTATCGGATTGGCCTTGTGGCGGATGGCGGCGAGGACCGATGTCACCGTCTTCTGCAACGGCACGAAGCCGGCCGAGGCGCCGCCGACCGGCGACAGATATTTCGGCAGGCCGTTGCGGCCCGACCCGGTGAGCTGGATGAAGCGGGCGGCACTTGCTGCGGCGCATTGAGCGATCGCCAGGCCGAGTGTCTCGAAGGCGAGCGACAGCGTGGCGGTGTGGAAATTGCCGGTCGACAGCACCAGTTCGTCGTCGCTTAGCACCAGCGGATTGTCGGCGGCGGCATTGAGCTCGATCTCGACGGCTTGTCTCGCCTGACCGATCGACTCGATCAACGCGCCATGGATCGACGGCATGCAGCGGATCGACAGCGGGTCCTGCAAGGTGGTCGGCGCCGGCGCCTCGTCGCGGGCGAGCAGATCGTGAAGGACCTTGGCGGCCTCCTGCTGACCGGCCGCCGGACGCGCCATATGCAGCCGCGGATCGAGGATGGTGCGGTTGGCGCCGATGCCTTCCATGGTCAGCGCACCGGCCTGCTGCTGCTGGGCAAGGGCGGACAGCGCATCCGTCACCGCAAGCGCGCCGCTGCCGGCGGACACCGAAGAAGCGTTGATCAGTGACAGCCCGTCCTTGGGCGCCAGGGTGACCGGGGCGAGGCGGGCCATCATCAACGCCTTGGCCGCCGGCATGCGCCGGCCCTGATAGTCGGCTTCGCCTTCGCCGATCAGCAGGCGCGCAAGGGACGTCATCAGCACCAGGTCGCCGGCGCCGATCGAGCCAAGCGACGGCATCACCGGATGAACGCCGGCATTGAGCGCGTCGACCAGGGCGACAAACACGGCTGGCGAAAGGCCGGAGCCGCCGACGGAAAGCGTCGCTACCCGGGCAAACATGGTTGCCCGCACGGCCTCGACCGGCAGCGCTTCGCCGACCGCGCCGCTACGTCCCTCCAGCAACTGGCGCTGGAAGGCGCTGGCGTCGCCCTCTACTGAGGTGCCGAGATTGGCGCCAAGCCCGGTGTTCAGGCCATAGATCTGCTGGCCGGACGCGGCGGTCTGGTCGAGCACTTTGCGCGCCTTCTCCAGTCTGCCGATGACATAGGGCGCGATCTCCACCTTGCGTGCCGCGCGCGCGACGGCGGCGACATCGCCAACGCTGACCCTGGCTCCGGTCAGGACGAGCGCGCTCATGCGAAGCGCAGCCTCTGGCCGATGCCTTGCGCCTGCGCCTTGGCCAACATCGCCTTGCCGAGCGCGATGTCGGACAGCGACAGGCCGCGATGCCAGAACAGGATCGTCTCGCCGTCATTCTCTCGCCCGACCTTGAGCCCGGCGGCGATCTGGCCGAGTTCGGCATGCAGCGTCTTCTCGCTCAGCCGTCCGGTCTCGACATGGGCACGCAGCGAGCCGAACTTGCCGCCCTTGCACTGGCCCCAGTCGTCGACGATCAGCTTCTGCATGATGTCGGTCAGCGACAATTCCACCGCGCTCATCGTGCCATAGGGCACCACCAGCGCGCCGGGCTTGATCCATTCGGTCTTCAACAAGGGTCGCGGCTCCGGCAGCCGCGAGGCCTCGACGACGATGTCGGCGCCCTCGACACAACTCTTCCAGTCGGCCACCGCGGTCACCGTCTTGCCGAGGTCGGCGGAGAGCTTGGCGGCAAAACCGTCGCGGCTTTCCGGGCGACGCGAATGGACGCGGATCTCGTCGAAGTCAAAGAGATGGTCGAGCAGGCGCACGTTCCAGTAGGCGGTGCCGCGCGCGCCGATATGGGCCAGCACCTTCGAATTCTTGCGCGCCAGATGTTTGGCGCCGATGGCGGTGACGGCGCCGGTACGCATGTCGGTGATGACGGTGGCGTCGAGGATGGCACGCGGCGTGCCGGTGCGCGGGTCGAACAGATTGAGGATGCCGAATTCCGAGGGCAGCCCATGCAGGTAGTTGTCGACATAGTCGCCGACGATCTTGACGCCGGCCGTGTCGAGCGGCGCGACGTAGCCGCGCAAGACATTGAAATGACCGTGGAAGGATGGATCCGGTTCGAGATGGACGCGCGGCTCGATCACCGTCTGGCCCTTGCCCTGCGCCACCAGGCCAGCCTCGACGGCGGCAATGATTTCGCCATCTGCCATGGCAAGCGCATCGATGTCGAGTGCATTGAGGTAGTCGATATAGATGGGCTTCATTTTTACGCGCACACTTTCCTCGGCCGCCCCGCTCATCCCATAGCAGGCCGCGGCGTGACACGAAAGTTTGTTGCGCCATCTCTGGACGCAGCCGGCCAAATGCTGTTCAAACCGGTTCCGTCATGACTGCAATTCCCGAGATCGAAGCCTTGCCCGAAACGGCCACGAATGCGCGGCGTGTGGCGCTGATCGTCGCCATCGCCTTCTTCATGCAACTGCTGGATTCGACGATCATCTCGACCTCGCTGCCGCAGATGGGCGCCTCGTTCGGCGTGCCGGCGGTGGCGATGAGCATCGGCATCACCGTCTACATGCTGACCATGGCGGTGTTCGTGCCGCTGTCGGGCTGGCTTGCCGACCGGTTCGGCGCGCGCAACATCTTTCTCGTGGCGATCGCGCTGTTCACGCTGGCCTCGCTCGCCTGCGGCTTCTCGCAGAACCTGACCGAGTTCGTCGCTGCCCGCGCCGTGCAGGGCCTGGGCAGCGCGCTGATGACGCCGGTCGGCCGTATCCTGGTGCTGCGCAACGCCTCGAAGTCGGAACTGCTCAACGCCACGGCGCTGATCACCTGGCCGGCGTTGTTCGCGCCCGTGGTCGGACCGGTGCTTGGCGGCTTCATCACCACCGCGCTGTCCTGGCACTGGAATTTCTTCATCAACATCCCGCTCGGGGCGGTTGGGCTGGCGCTGGTTGCCCGCTTCGTTCCGGGTGACCGCGAAGCCGATCCCAAACCTCTCGACTGGCCCGGCTTCGTGTTGACGTCGGCGGGGCTCGCCTCGATGCTCTACGGCCTCGAACGCATCGCGCATCCGGAGGACGGCGTCCTGCCGACGGTGCTGCTGATCGCCGCCGGCGTCGTCATCGGCTGGCTGGCGGTACGCCACCTCTTGCGCGCCCGGCATCCGCTGCTCGACCTCTCGTCGTTCAAGGTGCTGACCTTCGCCATCTCGACGCTGTCGGCAGGCACCAACTTCCGGGTGGCGATCAACGCCACACCGTTCCTGTTGCCGCTGCTGTTCCAGGTCGGCTTCGGTCTCAGCCCGATCGACGCCGGCATGATGATCCTTGCCTATTTCCTTGGCAATCTCGGCATGAAGACGGTGACGACGCCGACGTTGCGGCGCTTCGGTTTTCGCCGGGTTCTGGTCATTAACGGACTGATCGCCTCCGCATCGATCATGGCTTGCGCGGCGATCTCGCCGCAGACGCCGCAAGCGCTGGTGATCGTGTTGATGCTGCTTGCCGGCCTGTCGCGCTCGATGCAGTTCACCGCGCTCAACACGCTGGCCTTCGCCGATGTCGCGGCATCCCAGCGCAGTTCGGCGGCGACCTTGTCCAGCATGCTGCAGCAGGTGGCGATGCTGTTCGGCGTCGCGGTGGCGGCGGCGATCCTCAACCTGTCGCAGATCGCCAGGGACCGGACGGCGCTCGACCTCGTCGATTTTCGAATCGCCTTCCTGGTGATCGGCGCCATCGGGCTGGTGACGTCATTCCGTTTCCTCGCTTTGCCGCCGGGTGCGGGCGCCGAGGTTTCCGGCCACGCGCCGGGGAACTGAAATCGAATTT
Source organism: Mesorhizobium sp. Mes31 (assembly GCF_024519675.1). NCBI lineage: Bacteria > Pseudomonadati > Pseudomonadota > Alphaproteobacteria > Hyphomicrobiales > Phyllobacteriaceae > Mesorhizobium > Mesorhizobium sp. Mes31. Next base: position 83,195 of record NZ_JALJRL010000018.1, read on the forward strand.
TTCCGCCTCATGCAGAGATAAATTCCGCCTGGTCCCTTCGCCTTGAGGCGGCGCTTTCGCGAGCCGCCGCAACGGCGCAATCAATTGCCGAAAATGCAGGAGTTTCCGGGCATTGCGCCAGTTTTGGCAATCGATGCGTCCACTCGATGAATATCGCCGTTGACGAGGCTTGCGAGCGCGGATTCATTTGACGAACCGGCGCTGAGCCGATTAGCTTTTGTTCTTCGGGATGGCAGCGCTGCCATCGGGGCGAAAGCAGACATGAACACGATAGGCTGGCCGAATTTCAGGAGCCTGAATCAGGAAGGCATTGTCTTTGCCATCGCGGTGGTGCTGTTCGTTGCCGCGGCAATAGGCCTGCCGGGCTTCATCGATCCCAACAATCTCGTCGCCATCGTCCGCTCGGTGTCGGTGCTGGGCATACTGGCGCTTGGCATGGCCGTCGTCATCATCGGCCGCGGCATCGACCTTTCCGCCGTAGCGATCATGGCGATGTCCGTCGCCTGGTACCTGCAGTTGCTCAACACCGGGACCTCGGAGGGGCTGGCCTTTGCCTATGTGCTGGCCGGCGTGTTGGCCATCGGCCTGCTCAACGGCTTTCTCGTCGCCTATGCCGACGTGCCGGCGATCTTCGTGACGCTGGCGACCGGCTCCTTCGTCTTCGGCTATGTGCGCTCGCAACTGATCACCCAGGATGCAGTGCCGGTGCCGCAGGGCCATTGGGTCGAGTTGCTCGGCGGCCTGCGCTTCCTCGACATTCCCATCGAGGTCTTCGTCTTCGCCGGCCTGGCCTTCCTGTTCTTCCTGTTCCTGCGCTACACCAAATGGGGCCGCTACATCTATTTCGCCGGCGACAATCCGACCGCTGCGCGCAACATCGGCATTCCGGTGCGGCCGATGCTGGTGCTGCGCTATGTGCTCTCCGCCTTCGTCGCGCTGGTTGCCGGCCTGCTGACGGCGGCCAGCCTGCATTCAATCAACACCCGCGTCGTCAATTCGACGCTGCTCTACGACATCGTGCTGGTGGCGGTGATCGGCGGCATCGGCCTGTCCGGCGGGCGCGGCGGGGTGCGCAATGTGCTGGTGGGGGCGGCGCTGATCGGCATCCTGCTCAACGCCATGACCATCATCGACATTCCGCTGCTTTACCAGAACCTGATCAAGGCGGCGATCCTGCTGGGGGCGATCATCGTCGATGGCATCATCAATCCACGTGACGAGCAGACCGCCCAGCAGGGCGATATCTAGACCAGACGCGGACGGTAGCGGCCGGCCGTGAACAACAACAGCAAAACAGAGGATGTGACATGAAACTCATCAGAACACTCATGGCCGCCGCCACGGCGCTTGCCGTTACCGCCTTCGTGGCGCCAACCTTCGCCGCCGACGATCCGGGCCCGGCCGCCTACGCGCAGGCGCTCAAGGGCAAGCGCGTGATGCTGGTGCCGCTGGCGATGGGATTCGACCTGGCGCAGGGCTGGGCGCATTACCTGAAGACCGAAGTCGAGGCGTGGGGCGGTACTTTCGAAACGCGCGATCCGAACTGGGTCGTCGATGCCGGCGCGCAGGCGATCACCGACGCCATCTCCTCGGACACCAGGCCGGACGTGCTGATCATCCATGCGCCGGATCTCAACTCCTATTCCAAGCTGATGAAGAAGGCGCAGGCCGCCGGCACCTATGTGCTGTTGGTCGACAATCCAGCCAACTTCCCGGCTGACGCCTTTGTCGGCAGCGACTGGGACAGGCTTGGCCAGCTCGAGGCCGAGGCAGCGATCAAGGGCTGCGGCGAAAACTCGTCGAAGAAGATCGGACTGGTGCAGGGCGACCAGGCGAACTCGTCGAGCCTCTACCAGTATGCCGGCATCATGAAGGTGCTGGACAAGCATCCCGACTTCAAGGTGGTGGCCAAGCCAGACTCCAACTGGGACGCGACGACCTCGCGCAACGTGACGACGACGATGCTTCAGCAGAACCCGGACATCTGCTCGATCATCGACTTCTGGGATGGCGACGCCACCGGCGCGTCCGCCGCGATCCGCGACGCCAAGCTCGACGGCAAGGTGTTCCTGGTCACCACCGGCGGCGGCGAGAAGACCGCTGACTGCGACAAGCTGCAGGATGGCACCTATGGCGCCGTGGTGATGACCGATCTTGCCCGCCAGTCGGGCGACATGAATGCCATCATCAAGTTCCTGCTGCAGAGCGGCCAGCCGGCAGGCACCTCGCACACCTACATCTACACGCTGGAGAAGGCGACGACCAAGGCCGACCTCAAGCCAGACAGCTGCTGGGACCTGAAGGCGCTGCAGGCAGAAGCGGCGGCGAAATAGGCCGATCCTCGCCAATTGATGTCAACGAGGTGGCCGGATTGCCCGGCCACCTCTTTCTCTTTTTCCTCTCGCGGCAGCAGTGACCTGATGTCCTTTCGCGAACGCCTCCAGTCCTGGCGCTACAATCTCGTGCCCGACCACCTCGTCGGCGAGATCCTGACCAAACGCTGGACCGACAACGCCATCCCGTTCCTGGCGCTGGTGGTGACATTGGCGACCTTCGGCTCTGTCATTCCTGGCTTCTTCAAGCTGACCTCGCTGCAGGAATCGACCCGCCAGCTCGGCGAGTTCTCGATGGTCGTCACCGGCATGACGGTGGTGATGCTGGGCGGCGGCATCGACCTGTCGGTCGGTTCGATCTTCGCGCTATCCTGCTTTTCCGCCGTCTATGTCTTCTTCATCCTCGAACAATCGATCTGGCTGGCGCTGGCCGCGTCGATCGCCACCGGCCTCGTCTTCGGCGCCATCAACGGCTATCTCGTCGGGTACCTGCGGCTGCGCGCCTTCCTCACCACGCTGGTCACCTTCATCTTCGGGCGGGCGCTGTTCGACATCCTCGTCACCACCTACGCCGCCGACGTGCAGCTTTCGACCGCCACATCGGATGTGCTCGATTTCATCGGCGACAGCACCTTCTGGGGGCTCTCCGTCTCGGTGTGGCTGGCGATCATCCTGGCCATCATCACCCACATTGCGCTGACGCGCTCGCGGCCTGGCTGGCATGTGCTGGCGGTCGGCGGCTCCAGGCGCTCGGCCCACAATGCCGGCATCCGCGTGCGGCGCACGGTGTTCATGACCTATGTCTTCTCAGGCTTCTGCGCCTCGATCGGCGGCTTCCTCATCGCCTGCCGCTTGAGCGGGGCAGGGCCCGGCACCGGCCTCAACCTCGAGATCATGGCGCTGACGGCGGCGGTGGTCGGCGGCGTCAGCCTCGGCGGCGGGCGGGGTTCGGTGATCAAGGGCCTGATGGGCGCCATCATCGTGCTGACCATGACCAACGGGCTGATCCGGCTCGGCTACGGCACCGGCACCAACCAGATGGTGCTGGGCATCATGCTGGCGGTTGCCGTCACCA
>NZ_JALJRL010000018.1:86611-123640 GCF_024519675.1 Mesorhizobium sp. Mes31
GTCACCATCGACATCCGCTGGCTGAAGAACCGCCACAAGGTGCTGAACGAGGTCTATGTCGCGCCGGTCTACCTCAAGATGGGCGCGACACAGTCGGCCGCACCCGGCTCCGGCACGCCCTACGAACTCGACAACAGGTTGTCGGCAGCCGACCACATCGGGCTTGGTGAACTGGAAGGGCCTGAAGACGTCATCCTCGACCGCGACGACCACCTCTATTGCGGCACGCGGCATGGCGAGATCGTTCGTTTCTTCGCTCCGGACTACGTCAAGTCGGAAGTGTTTGCCCATATTGGCGGTTTTTCGCTTGGCCTGGCCTTCGACAAGGCAGGCAATCTGATCAGCTGCGTCGGCGCCATGGGGCTCTATTCCGTATCCCCGGATCGCGAGGTGAAACGGCTGTCGGCCGAGACGTCGCGCTCCTGGACTTCGATCGTCGACGATGCGCGGCTGCGCGACCCCAATGATTGCGACATCGCGCCCGATGGCCGCATCTATTTCACGGACTCCACGAAGCGCTATGATGCGCATGATTGGGCGCTGGACTCGATCGAGAACCGCGCCACCGGCCGTCTGCTGGTCTACGATCCGAAGGACGGCTCTACGAAGACGCTGCTCGATGGCTATCGCTACACCAACGGTGTCTGCATGGCGCATGACGGCAAGTCGCTGTTCTTCGCAGAAAGCTGGGCCTGCCGCGTGCATCGCTACTGGCTTGGAGGACCGAAGGCCGGCACTGCCGAATGCGTCATCCGTGACATGCCGGGCTACCCCGACAACATCAACCGGGCGTCCGACGGCAATTACTGGATGGCGTGGCTTGGCATGCGCACGCCGAGCTTCGATCTCTCGCTGCGCCACCCCGACATGCGCAAGCGCATGACGCGCCGGCTGCCGCAGGACGAATGGCTGTTCCCCAACATCAACACCGGCGGCGTGGTCAAGTTCAACGAGAAGGGCGGCATCGTCGAGGCGATGGGCGATCTCACAGGCGGTGCGCACCCGATGGTCACCTCGATGCGCGAGCACAAGGGATATCTGTTCGTCGGCGGCATCCTCAACAACCGCATCGGCCGCTACAGGATTTCGGGCGCGGACCCGAACTGGACCAGCCCCGCTTCCTATTGGGGGGCAAGACCATGATCCTCGATCCGATCCTGGATATCTTTCGCGGAAAGGCCGTCACCATCCCGCCGCTCGACGGCGCCTTCCGTCCCAACACCCGGCTGGACGATGCGCCGGCATTTGCCGAATTGACCGAGCCGGACAATCTGCTGATCTCGGGTGACAGGCTGCTCGTCTCTGCCGGTAATGCCATCTACTCGCTTGCTGCCGGCGGCGCGCCCGTCGTGGTAGAGGCCTTTCCATCTCCCGTCACGGCGCTGGCGCTGTCGCCATCGGGTGAACTGACTGTCGGGCTCGAAAGCGGCAAGCTGCTGATTGCCGGCAAGGAAGTCTTGCTCCCGGCTGATGTGCGCTGCATCACGGCACTTGCCTACGCGGACGATGGCACGCTTTGGCTGGCCAACGGTTCGGCCGAGCACGCGCCGTCGCAATGGGCCGCCGATCTGATGAAGAAGGGCGCCTCCGGTTCGCTTTGGCGATGTGGACCGGGAGCGATCGGTTTCCAGAAGGTCGCCGGTGACATCGCATTCCCCTACGGTCTTCATCCGATCGGCAAGGATGTGCTGGTCGCAGAAAGCTGGCGCCATCAACTGGTGCGTTTCGACGGCGAGACCGGCAACCGCTCGAGAGTGCTGGCGCATCTGCCCGGCTATCCCGCGCGCCTTTCCCCATCTCCTGACGGCGGGGCTTGGCTGACCTTGTTCGCGCCGCGCAACCGGCTGATCGAATTCGTGCTGCAGGAAACGCACTACCGGCAGGACATGCTGGCACAGGTGCCGCCGGCCTACTGGATCGCGCCGGCGCTGGCTTCCAGCCGCAGCTTCCTTGAACCGCTGCAATGCGGCGGCATCCGCACCATGGGCATCCACAAGCCGTGGTCGCCGAGCCGCTCCTACGGGCTGGTGGTCAGGCTCGACCGGGAGATGCAGCCGCAATTCAGCCTGCACAGCCGCGCCAACGGCACGCGCCACGGCATCTGCAGCGTCGCCGAGAAAGACGGCCGGCTGTTCATCGCCTCCAGGGGCGGCGACTGCGTGCTGGCGATCGACCTCGCGTCGGGAGGCTTTTGATGGAACCGATCGTTCGCCTGGAGAATGTCACCAAGAATTATCGCGGTGTGCCCGCGGTGAAGAATGTCAGCTTCGAGTTGCGCAGGGGCGAGATCCACGCGCTGCTCGGCGAGAACGGCGCCGGCAAATCGACGCTGACCAAGATCATCGCCGGTGTCGTCGACGCCACGTCGGGCAAGATGTTCCACAAAGGCGCCGAGATCGCCTACGCCTCGCCGCATGCAGCCCTCGAGGCCGGCATTGCCATGGTGTTCCAGGAAACCAGCCTGGTGCCGTCGATGACGGTGGCGCAGAATCTTTATCTCGGTACTGAAAAATTCCTCAACCGACTGCGCGGCACGTATATTTCAGCACAGCAGTTCCTGCAGTCGCTGAATTTTCCGGTCGATCCGAACGCCATGGTGGCGACGCTGGGAGCGGCCAAGCGGCAGATGGTCGAGATCGCGCGCGCCGTCCACCACAATGCCGAGATCATCATCTTCGATGAGCCAACGGCGACGCTGACGCCGGAAGAAAAGCGCCACTTCTTCGCGTTGATCCGCCGGCTGAAGGCGAGCGGCGTTTCCATCGTCTTCATCAGTCATGCGCTGGAAGAGGCGCTGATGATCGCCGACCGCATCACCATCCTGCGCGACGGCGAACTGGTGATCACCGACGACACCTCGGCCTTCGACCGGGACAGGATCGTCGCCGCAATGGTCGGGCGCACTTTGTCGGGGCAGATCTATCGCCAGCGCGACGAGGCGAAACTGCGCAAGGCGGGCCGGAAGGTGCTGTCGGTGCAGGACATCTCGATGAGCAATGTCGTGCGCAACAATTCCTTCTCGATCTTCGAGGGCCAGATCACCGGCGTGTTCGGGCTGATCGGCTCGGGCCGCACCGAAACGTTCAAGATCGTGTCGGGCATCTACAAGCGCGATTTTTTGCGCGGCGGTGCGATTGAGCTCGACGACCGGCCGGTACGCTACCTCGTGCCGAGCGAAGCGGTGGCCGACGGCATCGTCTATGTCACCGAGGACCGCAAGAGCGAAGGCATCTTCGAGACGATGGGCATCGCCGAGAACCTGTTCGGCGGACTGCTGGCGGCGGGCCGCGAAAAGGCATGGGTAATCAACGCGCAGGAGATGCGCACGCTTTCGGCCGAGTGGACCAAGACGCTGAACATCAAGGCGATCAACGACAATGCGCGTGTGGTCGAGCTGTCCGGCGGCAACCAGCAGAAGGTGGTGATCGGCAAGGGGCTGGTGCAGCAGCCGCGCATCGTCATCTTCGACGAGCCGACGCGCGGCGTCGATGTCGGCGCGATCGCCGAGATCCATCAGATCATAAACAGGCTGGCCGATGAGGGCCTCGCCGTCGTCGTCATCTCGTCCTACCTGCCTGAGATCATGAACCTGTCCGACCGCATCCTGGTCTGCCGCCAGGGGCGCATCGTCGAGGAGTTTTCGCCGGCCGAGGCGACGGAGGAGAAGATCATGTATGCGGCCGTGCATTAGGTTTCTGGCTGGTGCCTGGTGGGTGCGTAACGTTGGCAATTGGCCAAAACGCCTGTCCCTTCGTCATCCTGGGGCGTAGCAAGGAGCGAAGCGACGCGGCGCAGACCCCAGGATCCATGCCGGGACTCGGAAGCGTCGCCACGGTGCAGAATTCTGCTCCGCTGCACACTTCGAGAGACGTCACGGAATGGATCCTAGGGTCTCCGCGACGGAGCTTCGCTCCTGCTTCGCCCTAGGATGACGAAGGTGAGAGTTCGCCAGATTTCCACTGTGTTACGCTCAGCAAAAACTGAATCACCCAAGCCAGTTGCCTGCAATTGCTCAAGACCTGATTCAATTCACATGAAAGGACCCAATCATGGCCACCACAAGACTTCTCAGCGATGCCGAGGTGGAGAAAATCCCGGCCGTGAAGGCGGTGTTCGACGACATCCGTGCGACGCGCAAATCCGATTTCGTCAACAATTTCTGGCGTGGACTGGCCAATGATCCTCCAGCGCTGAAGCGGATCTGGGAACAGCTGAAGGTGGTGATGGTGGCCGACAGCGCCATTGATCCACTCACCAAAGAGATGATCTACATCGCGGTATCGACCGCCAATGGTTGTTCGTACTGCGTTCACTCGCACACGGCGGCGGCTCGCGCCAAGGGCATGACCGACGCGCAGCATGGCGAGCTGGTGTCGATCATCGGTCTGGCGGGGCAGACCAATCACATGGTCACGGCGCTGCAGATCCCGGTCGATCCGCAGTTCGAGGTGAAGTGAGGGGTCAGACGGGCCGATAAACCTTCTCAGCCGTGTTCCAGAAAATATCGGCCTCAGCCGCCGTGCCATGCCTGGCCACTGCATCTCGGTGCGCCTTGATCAGCTCGGCGTGGCTGGTCCACAGTTTCTCGATGGGGAAGTTCGAGCCGAACATCAGGTGGTCGCTGCCAAGGATGTCGATCGCATTGTCGATGATGTAGGCAATCAGCACCGGGTCGTTGCGGTGGACGAAGGTGCCGAGGCCGGACAGCTTGGCATAGAAATTGGGCGCCGCTGACAGCGTGCGCAGGCCGGCCTTCCAGGCCTCAGTGGTTTCCGGCTCCATGCTGGTCAGCATGCCGGCGTGGGTGAGGATGAAATTGGTCCGCGGGTTCTCGCCGACCAGGGTAAGGCCGTCCTTCATTTGCGCCGGGAAAAGCTGCAGGTCGAAGGACAGGCCATAATCCTTCAACCGCGCCACATTGGCGCGTATCTTCGGGTCGATGACCTGGTCGGCCGAAGCGGCGAAGCGGAAGGCCGGCGTCTCGTGCCAGTGCAGTTGCATGCGCACGCCGCGCAGCAGTGGATACTTCTTCAGTCGGTCGATCTGCGGCCTGACATCGTCGACGGTCATGTCGGCATAACCGACAATGGCATGCGGCCAGCCGGTCTCTTCAGCGGTCTTCTGCAGGAAGGCGACCTCTTTCTCGAAATCCTCCTTGGCCCAGTTGGTCTGGACATAGACGGCCTTCTCGACGCCGGCGCCCTGCTGATCGGCCAGAAATTCCTCCATCAGGTAGTCGCGACGGATCGGCTCGTAAGGGCCGAAGATGCGCGGCACCATCGGTCCGACCAGCCAGGGCTGGTCTTGCTGGCGCCAGATGTGGAAATGCGCGTCGATGGCTTTCTGCATCATGAAACCCTCTTCCAGATTGCCGCTGCCGCTGGGGCAGGGTGGGCAAGCGACAGAATGAAATCTGTGAGACCGGCGAGCGACGAGCCGTCGACGAGATCGTCGAGCACCGGCAGGATGGCGCGCAGTGCCGCCGTTGCCGGCCGGAAGCGTGGGTCGCCGGCCAGCGGTGTCGCCAGCGAGAGCCGGAAGGCGCGGGCGCTCAGCCGGCGCATAGCCGTCTCCAGTTCAGCATGATCGCCGCGCTCCAGTGCGTCCGAAAGGATGACGACGGCAGCACCGCGCGCGAAGGCCGAGAAGCGCGGCACCGAGAGGAAGGCGAGCAGGGTTGGCCCCATTCGGGTGCCTCCGTCCCAATCGTCGACCAAGGCCGCCGCACGCGCCAGCGCCTGGTCGCGGTCGCGAATGCGCAGCGCCGAGGTGATGCGGGTCAGCCGTGTGCCGAAGGTGAAGATCTCGACACGATCCCCACCTTGCACGGCGGCATGAGCGAGCTTGAGATAGTCCGCAGTGTGCAGCTTCATCGAGCCGGAGACGTCGATGAGCATCAAGAGCTTGCGCGGCACGGTCTGGCGGCGGCGCAGCAGCGGTGAGGGGACGTCGCCATCGGCGCTGACGATTTCCCTGAGCGAGCGGCGCAGGTCGAGCTTGCCGCGCGAATGGGTGCGCACGGTTCGGAAGGAGCGGCGGGCGGGCAGGGCGGAGGCGAGCTTGCGTTGAAAACCGGTCAGCCTGTCGTCGTCGCGCTGGAAGTCGCGCGTGCTCAACTGTTCGGCGCCGGAGGACAGTTCGCCGCCTTCCTGCTGGCTAACCACCTCGATCTCTTCCTGGTCCGAGCCCCCATCATCCTTGATGCGGGTTTCCTCGTCGGCGTCGCCTTCGACCACAGCCGATGTGTTGCCATAGAAATGGCTTTGGAAATGCGCTTCGAATTCGTCGCGGCGGTCCGGCGGTGGCGCCAGTGTGGCAAGGGCGGCCTCGCGGATATCGGCCATCGAGCGCGGTCCGAGCAATGTCACCGCTTGCATGAAACCTGACACCTGCTCCGGCGCGACGGCAAAGCCATAGCGGCGCAGCAGCCGCCCGAAACCGAGGAAGGGCCCGGCGGCGTGGGGCAGGGCGCTCACGCCAGCGCCTCCTCGACGATCCGGCCAAGCTCCGGCGCGATGTAGGAGAGGTCTTCCTCGTCCTTGATCAGCACGCCGATGGCGCGGCGAAACGCCTCCGGCCACGGGCTGCCGCCCTTTTCCAGGATGGTGGCGGCATTGGCCCATTCGACGGCCTCGGCGATGCCGGGCGGCTTGGCCAGCGGGCGTGCGCGGATGGTCCGCACGGCTGCCGCGACCGCGCGTGCGGTGGCTTGTGCGACATCGCCGGCGCGCAGCATGATGATGGCGGCCTCACGCTCGGCGTCGGGATAGCCGATCCAGTGATAGACGCAGCGCCGGCGTAGGGCCTCGGCCAGCTCCCGGGTGCGGTTCGAGGTCAGGATGACGATCGGCTGAGCCTCGGCGCGGATGGTGCCGCGCTCGGGAATGCTGATCTGGAAATCGGAGAGGAATTCCAGCAGCAGCGCCTCGAATTCATGGTCGGAACGGTCGATCTCGTCGACCAGAAGCACGCGCTCTTCCGGCGCCTTCAGCACCTGAAGCAGCGGCCGCGCGATCAGGAAACGGTCGTCATAGATGTCGATTTCCTTGTCGCCGGCATGCCGGATGGCGAGCAGCTGGCGCTGGTAGTTCCATTCGTAGAGCGCGTGCGCGGCGTCGATGCCTTCGTAGCATTGCAGCCGCACCAGATCGCGGCCGAGCAGACTGGCGATCGCCTTCGCCGCTTCCGTCTTGCCGACGCCGGGCGCGCCTTCGAGCAGCAGCGGCTTGCCCAGCCGGATGGCCAGGAAGATGGCTGTGGCCAGGCTCTCATCGGCCAGATAGCGCGAGGCAGCGAGGTGCTGCGCCACCACCTCCGGCGAAGTCGCGACAGTCTCGGCGTTCACCTCGGGCATTGTCAGCACTCAATTCGGTGCTTGCGCCTTGAGCGCGCGCAGGATGCGTTCCGGTGTGATCGGCAGCGTGTCGATGCGCACGCCGACCGCGTCGAAGACGGCATTGGCGACCGCCGGTATCTGCGGATTGGCGCACATTTCGCCCGGTCCCTTGGCACCGTAGGGTCCGTCGGCGGAAGGTCGTTCCAGCACGATGATCTCGGTTTCGGCAAGATCGCCGGGACCCGGCATCAAATACTGGTTGAAGTCGGTGCCGCCATGGTCGCGGTTGGGATAGTAGGGCTCGGTCGTCTCGTAGAGCGCGTGGCTGATGCCCATCCAGGAGCCGCCCACGAGTTGCTGCTCGACCATTTTCGGGTTCAGCGCGCGGCCGATCTCGAAAATGTTCTTCACTGTCAGCACGGTGACTTCGCCTGTCTCGTCATCGACCTCGACCTCGGCCACGGTGCAGGCATGGGCGTAGCAGGTCGACGGCTTCATCGCGCCGGTCTCCTTCTCCGGATAGGAGCGCGGGATCAGGAACATGCCGCGGCCGGAGATCGAGCGGCCGCGCTTGAAATGCGCCGACAGCGCGACATCGAAGATCGAGATCGACTTCTGCGGGGCGCCCTTGACCAGGATGTTGCCCTGGCCGTCGGTCTCGAGGTCGGAGGCGTTGACCTCCAGCTCCTCGGCCGCCACTTCCAGCATCACCTGGCGCGCTTCCCTGGCGGCCTGGATGACGGCGTTGCCGGCGCGGTGCGTGCCGCGCGAGGCGAAGGTGCCCATGCAGTGCGGGCCGGTGTCGGTGTCGGCGGTGTCGACGACGACACGGTCGGTCGGCACGCCGATCGTCTCGGCGCAGATCTGTGCCATGATCTGCTTCATGCCTTGGCCGAGATCGACCGATGACAGCGTCACCATGAAATTGCCGGTCGGCGTCGAGTGGACCAGCGCCTGGGTCGGATCGCCGCCAAGGTTCATGCCGGTCGGATAGTTGATCGCGGCGACGCCGCGTCCGCGTCTGATCGCCATTTCAAGCTCCCTTCGCGTAGGAGGACATCGCCATGTACTTCTCCGCCACCGGCCAGTTGGCCGCGCGTGAGGCTTCCTGCATGCATTCGATCAGCGCAGCCCCCACGGTCGGCTGGCGATGCGCCTTCATGTCACCGTCGCGATAGGCGTTGATGAAGCGGAATTCGAGCGGGTCCATGCCGATCAGCCGCGCCAGTTTGTCCATCTGCACCTCCAGCGCGAAGTCGCCGATGGTGACGCCGAAGCCGCGCATGGCGGAGGAGGGCGTGCGATTGGTGTAGACGCAATAGGCGTCGATCCAGACATTGGGGATCGTGTAGGGGCCGGGATAATGGCCGGCGCCTTTCTGCGCGCCATAGGGCGAGTGGCGCGAATAGGCGCCGGCATCGGTATAGCCGGTGACTTTGCGGGCGACGATGCGGCCGTCCTTCATGACGCCGTCCTTGATGACCACCTTTTCGGCCGCGCGGGGTGACGATATCTGCATCTCCTCCTCGCGGCTGTAGATGAAGGAGACCGGCCGGCCGGTCAGCTTGGCGCCGAGGATGGCGATTGGCTCGACGATGACGTCGACCTTGCCGCCAAAGCCGCCGCCGACGGTGCCGCCGACGAAATGCAGCTTGTTGCCGGGCATCTGCAGGATGATCGAGGCATTGTCGAGGGTGAAGAACATCGCCTGCGTGTTGGTGTAGCAGGTGAAGCGGTCATTGCCCTCGGGCGCGACCACGCAGCCGGTGGTCTCGGTCGGTGCATGCTCGATCGGCGAGGACTGGTAGCTCTGCTCCAGCACATGATCGGCGCCTGCAAAGCCCGCCTCGACATCGCCGAAGCGCACCTTGCGGCATTCGCCGCTGTCATAGAGGTAGTAGTTCTGGCCGTGGTATTCGTTGACCAGCGGCGCGCCTGGCTTCAGCGCCTCCTCCATATCGAAGACGGCCGGCAACACCTCATAGTCGACCTTCACCTTGGCCGCGGCCTCCTGCGCCGCGCGCTCGGTCTCGGCCAGCACCGCCACAACGGCCTCGCCCTTCCAGCGCACCTTGCCGTCGGCCAGCACCGTCTCGTCCTCCGGCCCGATCTGGATCAGGATCAGGATGGTGTAGACATTGTGCGGCACGTCCCTGGCGGTCAGCACCCTGACGACGCCCGGATGCTTCTCGGCCTCCGACGTGTCGATCGAGCGGATGCGGGCATGGTGATGCGGGCTGCGCACCATCTTCAGGTGCAGCATGCCGGGGAAATTGCGGTCGGCGAAAAAGGCGGTCTTGCCGGTGACGTGGCCGGGCGAATCCGAGCGCGGCCGTGGCTGGCCGATCTCGTGCAGATCGTCCTTGCGCACATCGGCGAAGTAGTTCTTGCGCAGTTCCATCTCTGCTTCCCCTCAGGCCGCGTTCTGCGAATTGGCGCGGGCCGCAAGCAGCACCGCCTGGATGATCGGCTCGTAGCCGGTGCAGCGGCAGATGTTGCCTGACAGCGCCTCGACCACCTCCTCGCGGCTGGGATTGGGCGTGTGGTCGAGTAGCACCTTGGCGGCCATGATCATGCCCGGCGTGCAGAAACCGCATTGCGTGGCGAAGGTGTCGAGGAAGGCGCGCTGCAGGGGATGCAGGACGCCACCTTCCGAAAGCCCCGATGTCGTGGTGATCGCGGCGCCATTGCAGGTCTCGGCCAGCGTCAGGCAGGAGAGCCTGAGCTCGCCGTCGATGATGACGGAGCAGGCGCCACAGGTGCCCTGATGGCAGCCGCCTTTCGGCGAGGTGTCGCCGATCTTGTCGCGCAAGGCGTTGAGCAGCGTCGTGCCGCTGTCGATGAATTCGGCCTTTTCAGAACCGTTGAGCGTGAATTGAACCGGGACCTTTGCCATGTTTCCTCCTTGCGCGCCTGCCCGAACAATCGGACAGACGCGCGCCCCCCGACAGGTGATTAGCTGAGCAGCAGCCGGCGCAGATGGACCGGCAGGACTTCCGCGCGATACCAGGCGCTGGCGATCGGATCGGTCATCGGCGAGGTGCCTTCACCGGCGGCGGCCAGCGCCAGCGCGATGCCGTCCTGGTCAAGCCTTCTGCCGAGCAGCGCCTTCTCCGCCGCCCTGGCGCGTATTGGCCGGTCGGCCATGCAGCCAAGCGCTATTCGCGCCAAGGACACGGTGCCGTCACCAGCCTGTTCGAGCATCGCGGCGATGCTGAGCACCGAGATGCCTTTCGGCTTGACCCGCGACACTTTCAGGAAGCGAAAATCGCCAGCCTTCGGAAGCGTGAAGCCGACCGAGATTACAATGGCGCGGCTGCCGTCCCGCTTGGCCAGAAAGGTCTCGACCGGCGTTTCGCCATCGTCGGTGCTGACCGTGGCGCCAAGCGCCAGCAGGGCAACGGCGAAATCGCCATAGGGCGCCGGTGCGAACAGGTTGCCACCAACGGTCGCCATGTTGCGGATCGCCGGGCCACCGACGGCGCGGGCGGCCCTGGCAAGGGTGCCGAGGTCCGGATGGCGGGCGATCGCCGCCATCGTCACCGAAGCGCCGATGCGGACCTTGCCGCCGGCAATTTCGATGGCAGACAGGGCTGGATCGGTCGAGCGGACGAGGCCGGAAACCGAAACATCGCCCTCATTGGCCGCGCGGACCACGAGTGTACCCCCGCCGAGATAGCGGGTGCCCTGGGGCTTCAGCGCCGTCTGGGCGTCCTTGACCGTTGCGAAAGTCTGTAGTGCTAGCGCCATGGCGTGCCCCCGCGTTGCGGCTCAATTCTGGCCGGCGAAATGGCTCTTCAGGGCGTTGAAGCCGCCCTGGAAGACATTGACACCCATGCCCTCGGCCAGCTTGCCGGCTTCCTCGGGTGCCGCGTCGAAGCTGGCGGTCCATTCGGCATAGGTGCGGTCACCATCGGTCACGCGCCGCAGTTGCAGCGTCGCCTTGTGGTTGGTCAGCGGCTGTGGCGTCTCCAGGATGGAATAGCTGACGAGGAAATTCGCATCGGAGAAGTCGAGCAGCTTTTCACGGATGCGGGCGCCGCTGGCGAGCTGGAAGTTGCGCACGCAGCCGATCGTGCCGGCGTCCTTGCCGTCCTCGATATGGCTTTCGACCATGCGCGGATGCCAGCTCGGCAGTCCGTTGAAGTCGCGTATGCGCGCCCAGACCTTTTCGACCGGCGCGTCGATGACGCTGGAGATGGTGACTTTCGCCATATGGATGTTCCCTTGCAATGCGACAGTTGGGCAAGGGTAGGGCGGCCGTCTCAGGGGCGCTTATCAATGCGTCTCGAGTGCGTATCAATCAGTCTGAAAAAGGACCTCCGGATTTCTTTCTTTGCCACACTTCAAGATGCATGAAGCCTTTGATTGCGCCGTTTGCCGGCAGCGATTGTAGGCTGCTGGGTCTGTTTTGCGCCAAGCTACCTCTCGGGGCGCATTCACCTGGCTAGAGAGGGGCGGTGCTATAGACCGCCCCTTTCTGGACCTCAGTTCCGGCAGTTGGGACTGACAGGGTCATACATTCGTGGGCTCACTCCGAGACACTTGGACGTCGACTCGGCGCCGGCGTTCCCGATGGCCCCTGCCTGGGCAGGATCCACCATGCCTTTAGCGACGAATGAATCTCGAGTCGCCGGTTCACCCCAGGTATCGAAGTCGCCATTGTCGGCACGTAGACTGTGAACACCGACGAAGGGGGCGGTGTTCGAGTAGGCTGCTTCGCTCACGATCGAGTTCGCCAAAAGGCCGAACACTACAAGCGAAACCGTACGAGTGGTGCGAGTCGTCTGGTTGGAAGCAAAGTACAACATATCATCCTCCTTTTGTTAGTCTCTCGTGATTGAGAAACTGCATGGAGGTTACGAACGGGTCCGGTGCCTTCCGTGAAAAAATGAAGCCCTGATCGTGAAAACTCGAAACCGGACATTTTGATTTGGCGGGCGGTGGCTGCCGGAAAAGGACTAAAGACCCAAGACGTGATACATGATAATGAGCTAAATTGCACGATGTGAGGCGTCGTGACCTATGGTCGGAGCAGCTGAACCAGACACGCGGCCGTACCTAAAGTTGCTGGGCAGAGTTGCCTTGCACGATTGCGATGGGCGCGACCTGACTCCAAAATCCCGAAGGTCTGTCTGCCTACTCGCCTTTCTGGCGCTCCAGCGCGATGGGCAAGCTACGCGAGAGAAAATCTGCGGATTGCTATGGAGTAGCAGAGGTGACGAACAAGCGCGCGACTCGCTTCGCCAAACCTTGGCCGACCTCAGACGAACATTCGGAGAAAGAGCCAAACAGCTCCTTCGAGCCACAAGAGACACGATTGGAATCGATCTGGGAGAACTTCGCGTCGATGTGCGGATAGTCGAACAGATGTTGGCCCAAGGGAACTCCGAAGCAACCCTCTTTGCGGCGGACCATTGGGATGGTGGACTCTTGGAGGGCCTGATTTCTCCAGACCCCGAATTCGACACCTGGTTGAGCATCGAGCGGATGCACATAACAGAAATTGTCGTACGTTCGGCCGGCGTCGCTCTTGCGGTCGCTGTTCGAACGGGATGCGAGCCGGACCTTCATAAGCTGGCGGAGTATCTCATTCGAATTGAGCCAACAAACGAGGCTGCTCACTCGGCTTTGATTGGATGGGCGCTAGACAAAGGCAATGCATCCGCAGCACTTCGACGCTATGAGGCATGCCGCGAGGCATTTAGACGTGATCTCGATTCCGAGCCTCCATCGGCTTTGCTGCGGCTCGCCGAAGCCGCACAGAGTCCCAAGCGCGAAGCTTTGAGCCGACAAGCATCAGGCGGGTCATTGACCTGCCGGCGGCTGCCTTCCGTCGTGTTGGTTGCCAGGCCACCAGTAGGGCCGCCGGAGTTAACCAACGGGCTCGCTGGTTTCCTGTTTGAAGAGCTGGTGGGAGCGTTGGGACGATCGCACAGTCTTGCATTGTTGCTCCCGACGCACCCCGGGGAACGCCTCGATGCGACTTACGCGCTCGTGATGAATGTTTGGGTCGACGAAAGGCGACTGCAGGCTTCCTTCAGATTGAGCAGGAGCATCGATAGGACGCATCTGCTTTCGGAGCGAATGGACAATGAAAACCTGGGCATTGTTACAGCGTCGCTGGCAGATTTGGATCGGATTGTCAGCCACGTTGAATACGCAATCGCAACCGACCATCTACAAGCAGGAAAAAAGCTGGATGATGCTTACAGTATATGGTTGGACGCCGACCGATTAACCGAGAGCTTTCGTTCGCGTGATCTCGACGGCGCTGTTTCCATGTTACGTCGAGCCGCCGCCCTGGACCCCGGATTTTCTCGCCCTATCGCAGGGCTCGCGTCCATTCAACTTTGTCAGCCAATGGCAAACCCTAGCAGCGAAGTCACCTCACTTTCGTTCAGCGGAGCACTCGCATTGGCCAAGAATGCTGTGGCGATCGATCCGTGGGACGCCAGGAACCGTGGCGTTCTAGGGTGGGCTTACTACCGCATGGGGCTTTACACCCAGGGAGAAAAGGAATTCAGGCGCGCCGTCGAGCTTGACCCCTATGACCCCGCCGTTTTGATATCCGCTTCCGAGGGACTCGCCTGCTATGGTGACGGCAATGCGGCTGTTACGTATGCAGAGAGGGCGTTTCACCTTCACCCCGCGACGCCAGACTTTTTCCACTTCTTCGGACTTCAAGCATTTGCCATGGCCGGAGCCTATGAACGAGCCCTCGATCATGGCTCAGCCCTCTGGTCATTCGGACTGGCCGAGCCGCTGGCATGGAATGCGTTCGCGTTGACCAAGAGTGCCCGCCACGACGAAGCTCATACGTCCACGATTGCATTCCTGAAAATAGTTGAAACACGTTGGGAAGGCGGATGCTTTAGCCCGGTCGCAGCGATGCAGTGGTTGGATCAGATCACTCTCGTCTCTGATCGGCATAGACGCGAGGAATTTCTGACTTGCTTGGCCAAACTCATTTCAGAAATCACCGGATGCCCGCTTCAGAGACTGCTACCTACACCCCATAATCGTCACGAAACCCAACTCCTGAAGATAAATATCTAGAGTCCCTTTGTACTCATTTACCACTGGTATTACGATGTGTACCGTAGATGCGTCGTCACGAACTACATTGATCTGCAATTCAGCCAATTGCGACGGATCTATGCCGGCGTCCTCCAAGGCTGATATTGGATCCGCGACGAAATTCTGAAATTCACCTTGATCAGTGGCCGCTTTATATATCAGTTTTCCTACCTTTAGACACGCCGCTGGGTCTGTTGCAAAAGTGAGCGAGCCGCCGTCGTCCTCACTGCCTCTCTTCACGGTAGGAATGGTCCGAAGCCGCATCTCATACCTCCCTGGTAAGCTTTCAAGCTTCCGTAAGTCCAGAATGAATGGCTCAGAGTAATTTAGGGAACTCTAACACATAAGGCTGTCGGCACAAAGAGGGCGTACTGAACCGGTGAACGGAAATTTCGATTTACTTCATCTGACCCATACCGATGCTCCTGCGGAGTTCATCGTCGCTGCACGGGAGTCCGCTGGCAAAGCCGAGATACTCGGCTCGGGACGGGGTCTGACGCGCGAGAATGCGCTGGCATCCTGTCTCGGCGAAATGGCGGAGCGAGCGGCGGCTTCTCAAATCGACGCTCTCCAAATCGTTGAGGCGCGTGCAACCGATCTGCCAGGAAGTTCTATCGCGCCCAACCAATTTTGGCAGTTTTCGGACATTCAACTCCGAGATGGTCCCAATCCAAGTGAATTGATTTCACCGCGCGCATGGTCGGTCGTCAAGGAACATGTCTCCAACTGCACCAGCTGGTGCTTGGCGAAGCCAAATCGCGCTGGCCCAGACGTATTCGTGCCAATCGTCAACGTCGTGCTCGGGGAGGGACCGACAGATAGCAATGGTCTTGCCGCCGGCATTGACCGCTCCACTGCCCAGGTCACCGCGCTGCTGGAACTTGTGGAACGAGATGCAGTCGCTATCTGGTGGTACGGGCGCATAAGACGTCCTTCGGTGCCGCTCGGAACGCTTCATGAGCCGGCCCATTCGGATTTGCGACGTTGGCTAGAGCGGCGGCAACGACGCACTTGGCTCCTGGATCTAACGAACGACCTCGGCGTGCCAGTCATCGCCGCCATTTCGGCCAATCAGAACGGCTCAAATATCGCCTATGGTTTCGCAGCGCATTTGTCGGTCCGGCAAGCTAGTCAGTCGGCCGTCTTGGAGATGTTGCAGAGCGAGCTATCGCTTATCCTCGCCGAGAAGAGGGCGTTGCAGTCCGGTAAGCCAGAAGGCCCAGCCGGACGGTTCTTGTCTTGGTCGCGCTCCGCATCGGTTTCACGCATGGCCCACCTCTTGCCCGATCTCGACGCACCTACCATTCCTTCTACCAACGCGCCAGCTGCGGATCTGAGCGATGTAGTTGCGAAAAAGACAGGGGTACCAGCAGTATTTGTGGACCTTGATCTGCCGGACGATACATTCAAAGTTGTTCGTGCATTATCACCATGCCTCCGGTCATGGCGGCCCAGATTTCGAAGAGGTCGACTTCAGTCCGTACCTCGGGCTCTTGGTTGGGCGCGCGAGGCATTCGACGAGACCTCTTTTGATGGCAACGTCATTCTAATCTAGAACCAGGGATCGCAATTCTAGAACCAGGGATCGCAATCGGCTGATGCTGAAGCCTGTTGGCTCCGCCAGCTAACAAGCGAGAGGTAGCACCGTCATCGCAACATTGGCGCGCTGCGGTAATTCAATGCCCGCTGCTGGGATGCTCGGCAATTCGGCCGAACGCAAACGAGCTTGCGCTCCGGGTCGATACGGTCCTGATGGCTATCCCGCACGTCCGGAGGGGGCGCAAATGAGACATCGCTTCCCGACTGCATTCGATGACGGCAATACGGTGGGAGTCTGAAAAAGGTGGCGGGCAGGTGGTTCAGGCGATCGCCCGCGCCGCCTCGCGATAAAGCGTCGGCGGCACGCCGACATGGTCGCGGAAGAAGCGCGAGAAATTGCCCTGGGTCGTAAAGCCGAGATTGCACGCGACCGAGATCAGCGGCTCCTGCGACCATTGCAACTGCCGCACCGCTTCTTCCATGCGCAGCGTGTTCCAGTAGACATTGGGCGTCAGGTTTGTCTGTTCCTTGAACAGGGCGAAGAAGTGCGGCCGCGACAGGCCGACGCTGCGCGCCACCTCGTCGAAGCAGATGCGCTCGCAGACGTTGGCCCTCATCAGCTGGATCGCCTTGCGGACGCGGAAATCCTGCATGGTGTTTATGCGGATGCGCGCCTCTTGCGGCGCCGAGGCGTCGGCGGCATCGAGCACGCTGTCGATGAAGCGTTCGATCTCGTAGTTGGCGACATCGTCGACGCTCTCATTGTCGCTGAGGTGGTCGAGCAGGTTGGCGGCGGCCTGGTGCAGCCACGGCTCGAGGTTGATTGCCGCCTGTGAGAACAACGGCGCGGATGAAGGCAGGTCGCGGCGGCGGCGGGCCCAGTCCGGATCGATGTAGAAGGCGAGGAACAGGCCCGGCGTGCCGTTCTGCGACAGGACGTGGCTGTGCGGCTGGAAGGAATTGATGCCGGCGGCGGTGCGAGGTCCGAGCCGTACCGTCTCGCGGCCGATGGTCATCTCGCCGGCGGTGCCCTCCAGCCAGATGATCAGATGTGCCTCGCCATGAGCATGGGTGACGAAGTCGCTTGCGACATTCAGGACAGAAACATGTCCGAACCGGCCCCAGTAGAGCCTGATCGCTTCCGTCATGGGTATATCCTCCCGCAGGCGACTGGCCTCCCTTCGCCTGCAGCGGGGATTGTGCGGCCGAGTTCGGGCGCGCGTCAAGGCGGGGTCGCTGTGTGGACACCTTCAGCGGGCCATGACAGAGGATTTTCAGACTGAACGATAGGCAGCAGAACGAATAGCGCCACCAGGCAGCAAATTGTCTCTCAAACCGAGGCCGTCATGCCGCCATCGACATAGAGCGTGTGCCCGTTGACGAAGGACGATGCATCGGAGGCCAGGAACACGGCGGCGCCGATCAATTCGTCGACATTGCCCCAACGCCCGGCCGGCGTGCGCTTCTCCAGCCAGGCGGAAAACTCCGGATTGTCGACCAGCGCCTGGTTCATCTCGGTGCGGAAATAGCCGGGCGCGATGGCATTGATCTGCAGGCCATGTTTCGCCCAGTCGGTGCACATGCCCCGGGTCAGGTTGCGGATCGCGCCCTTGGTTGCGGTGTAGGGCGCGATGTTCGGCCGGGCCAGTTCGCTCTGCACCGAGCCGATGTTGATGATCTTGCCCTTGCCGCGCGGGATCATGTGGCGGGCGACGGCCTTGCCGGCATGGAAAGCGCCTGACACGTTGGTCTTGAACAGCCGCTCCCATTGTTCCTCGGGAAAGTCCTCGAGCGGAGCACGGAACTGTATACCGGCATTGTTGACGAGGATGTCGATGGCGCCGATCTCGGCCTCGATGCGGGCGACGTCGGCGTTCACGGCCTGAAAGTCGGTGACATCGAAGACCGAGGCATGTGCCTTGAAGCCGCTATCGCGCAGCTTTTCGACGGCGCCATCGATCCTGGCGCGGTCGCGGCCGTTGAGCACCACGCTCGCCCCGTGTTCGGCGAGGCCGCGCGCCAGGGCGAAGCCTATGCCCTGGCCGGAGCCGGTCACAAGCGCCAACCGGCCCTCGAGACTGAACAGGGAGTTTGCCATGGACCGTTTCGGCCTAGTCGCTGCGGCGGAAATTGCGGATGCGGTCGAACAGCACCGCCAGCAGAATGGCGCCGCCGATGAACACGCCTTGCCAGAAGGCGTTGATGCCGAGCAGACCGAGGCTGTTGCGGATCACTTCGATGAGCGCCGCACCGACGATGGCGCCGAAGGCGGTGCCGACGCCGCCGGCAAGGTTGGCGCCGCCGATGACGGTGGCGGCAATCACCTGCAGCTCCATGCCGGTGCCGATGTTGGTGGTGACCGCGCCGAGCCAGCCGGTTTCGATGACGCCGGCAATGCCCGCCGACAGCGCCGAGATCATGTAGACCGCAACCTTGATCTGGCGCACCGGCACACCGGTCAGCGTCGCCGCATGCTCGTTGCCGCCGATGGCGAAGATGTGCCGGCCGAACTTGGTCCAGCGCAGGATGAAGCCGGTGATCAGCGCCAGCACGATGGTGTAGAGCACCGGATTGGCGATGCCGAACAGCCAGGCGCCGCCGCCCAGCGACAAGAGCTTGGCGTGGTCGGGTCCGAACTGGAAGACGACTGTGTTGTTGGAAGCGACCATGGCCAGGCTGCGGGCGATCGACAACATGCCGAGCGTCACCACGAACGGTGGAAAGCCGAGATAGGCGATCATGATGCCGTTGAAGGCGCCGATGGCGAGCGCGGTGGCGATCGAGGCCAGGATCCCGACCTCGATCGAGTAGCCGGCATGCATGGTGACGGCCAGTACCATCGACGACAGGCACAGCACCGAACCGACCGACAGGTCGATGCCGCCGGTGATGATGACGAAGGTCATGCCGAGCGCGACGATGGCGACGAAGGTGACGTTGCGGGTGATGTTGTAGAGGTTCTTCGAGGTGGCGAAGGCGTCGGTGGCGAACGACAGGAACAGGCAGGCGAGGATGACCGCGATCACCACCCAGAAGGTCTGGCTGGCAAACATCCGTGCCGGCAAGGATTGCTGCTTGTGTTCGATCGGCTGGTCAATTGTCAGTGCCATCGTCGACCTTCATGTGCTGTGCGTGGTGAAAACGCCTGAAATCAAACCTGTTCGATGGCGCCGGTGATCAGCCCGGTGACTTCCTCGGGCGAGCTCGACGCGATCGTCTTGTCGGCGACCTTGCGGCCGCGCCGCATGACGATGACGCGGTCGGCGACGGTGAAGACGTCGGGCATGCGGTGGCTGATCAGCACGACTGATATGCCCTGGTCGCGCAGATGGCGGATCAGGTTCAGCACTTCCGCCACCTGCCGCACCGAGATCGCCGCCGTCGGCTCGTCCATCAGCACGATCTTGGCTTGCGACAGCATGGTGCGGGCGATCGCCACCGCCTGGCGCTGACCACCGGACATCTGCTTGACGAGGTCGCGTGGGCGGGTTTCGGACTTCAATTCGGCGAAGATCTGGCCGGCGCGCTTGTACATCGCGGCATAGTCGAGAATGCGGAACGGGCCAACACCCTTGCGCAGTTCGCGGCCGAGGTAGACATTCGCCGCCGCGGTCAGGTTGTTGCACAGAGCGAGGTCCTGGTGGACGATCTCGATGCCGTGCTGCCGCGCCTCGACGGGCTTGTGCAGGATCAGTTCCTTGCCGTCCATCTGCATGGCGCCATGGCTGGGGCGGAAATTGCCGGCGATCATCTTGACCAGCGTCGACTTGCCGGCGCCATTGTCGCCCATCAGGCCGACCACCTGGCCGGGCTCGATCGACAGCGACACGTCGTTGACCGCCTGGATGGCGCCGAAATGCTTCGATATATTGGTGAGTTCGAGAACCGCCACCAGCCTGCTGCCTCCCCGTGCCTTGCGACCCGCTGCTGTTCCCGGCGTGGATGCCGGCGCTGCTTTGGCCTTCGCTTTCCCCAGCTCCTCCCGGAAACAGCGTTAGCGTTCTTTTACGCAAAAGCCGGCGCGCGTCAATCAATTGTCGGACGAATCGAGGTCGGACTATTTCAAAAATCCGTTTTGTAGGACAAATAGCATTGACGTTGGCGTCGAGCCGATATTAGCTAAGCATCGGAGGAGATTATGCCGATCCCTTCGGGCGGTTCGCCCGGCGGAATCGGCGCAGATTTATCGGTCGAGGTTCCGGCGGCACTCTGTGTTTGAGCCGGTCCAAAGCCGCATCTGGAAATGCTTATCGATCTGTCTTGGCGACACGAGTGCTCGCGAAACGAACCTCTGTCATCACGCGTCCGGTCGATTTGTGTGGCGGGCACGCCGTGTCCGTCTGTTTCAAGGGAGGACTGACATGAGGAAATCACTTTTGCTCGCCGCTGCCGCCATGATGGCGCTTGGCGCCGGGCCGGCATTAGCCAAGAAACAGCTCGTCATCGTGGTGAAGGGTCTCGACAATCCGTTCTTCGAAGCCATCCACCAGGGCTGCGAGAAGTGGAACAAGGAAAACGCCAGCTCGGAATATGAGTGCTTCTACACCGGTCCGGCGTCGACTTCCGACGAAGCCGGCGAGGCGCAGATCGTCCAGGATATGCTGAGCAAGGCCGACACCGTGGCGATGGCGATTTCGCCGTCCAACGCACCGCTGATCGCGCAGACGATCAAGACCGCCAATCCGACGATCCCGATCATGACCGTCGATGCCGACCTCAGCAAGGAAGATGCCGCGCTGCGCAAGACCTATCTCGGCACCGACAATTACCTGATGGGCAAGAAGATCGGCGAATACATCAAGAAGGCAAAGCCGAATGGCGGCACGATCTGCACCATCGAGGGCAACCCGGCGGCCGACAACATCCTGCGCCGCGCGCAAGGCATGCGTGACGCCCTGACCGGCAAGGAAGGCCTCGCGGCACTTGCCGGTGAAGGTGGCTGGACCGAAGTCGCCGGCTGCCCGGTGTTCACCAATGACGACGGCGCCAAGGGCGTGCAGGCGATGACCGACATCCTCGCAGCCAATCCCAAGCTCGATGCGTTCGGCATCATGGGCGGTTGGCCGCTGTTTGGCGCGCCGCAGCCCTATCGTGATCTGGTCGGACCGCTGAAGGACAAGCTGGCCAGCAACGACTTCGTCATCGGCGCCGCCGACACGATCGGCGACGAAGTGGCGATCGCCAAGGACGGCCTTGTGACCGCGCTGGTCGGCCAGCGGCCGTTCGAAATGGGCTACAAGGCACCGTCGGTGATGATTGATCTCATCGAAGGCAAGGCCGTCGCCGATCCGGTGTTCACCGGTCTCGACGAATGCACCAAGGACACGGTCGACACCTGCATCCAGAAGTAGGTTCTCGATTTCGGGGCGCCCGGCAACGGGCGCTCCGTCAACTCTCGAACGGGACGCCATGGTTGGGGCAACAGGCTCCGGCTTTGGCGCGCCCACGATTTGGATTTTTCGGCAACGAGATCGGCGCGCCGCGCAGGTTCGGATCATTCCGGACGACAGACGGCCGACGTATTGGAACGTGGATGCCGGACGAAAAGTCAAAGAAGCGGGCCAGCCGGAGCAAGGCGCAAACCAGGCGCCATCCGGCCGCCGTGCGCAGTGCCGGTGCGGCGCATGTGCCTGGAGCGAGCGTCCATGCCTCGCTGGCCAGCGAGATTGGCCTGAGGATCGTGCGTGGCGACTACCCGCCCGGCACGATCCTGCCCAACGAGGCCAAATGGGCGCAGACCTTCAATGTCAGCCGGTCAGCGGTGCGTGAAGCCATCAAGATGCTGATGGCCAAGAGCCTTTTGGCGTCACGCCCCAAGATCGGCAGCTGGGTCGAACCGAAAGAGCGCTGGAACCTGCTCGATCGCGATGTGCTGGCCTGGTACGCGACCGCGCCCGACCGTGAGGCTTTCCTGCGCACCGTGCAGGAGTTCCGCCACATCATCGAACCGGAAGCATCGGCCTTCGCCGCCATGCGGCACAGCGACGAGCAGATGGCCGAGATCAGCCTGGCCTGCCGCGAGATGGGCGAGGCCTTGAGCCTGCCGGAGCGTATCCGCGCCGACACGCGCTTCCATCTCGCCATCCTGCGCGCCTCCGGCAACGACCTTCTGGTGCCGCTCGGTGTGCTGATCGAGTCGGCGCTCGATCATCTCTTCGCGTTCACGACGCAACAGGTCGGCGATCAGCGCCAGGCACAGAAGCTGCATGAGGCGATCGAGAAGAACATCCGCCTGCGGCGTCCAGCAGCCGCGCGCAGTGCCGTGCACAAGCTGCTGGCCAACACCGACGACGGCATCGGGCGGTCGAGGCGGTGATTGGCGCCCGCGCTCGGCGATCCCTCAAATCGTCTGTTTCTTGCCATCCTTGGTCGGCATCAGGTCGACGCCGTTGACCTTGGCGATGTGCGTGGCCAGCATCGGCACGAACTGCTCGGCCGGACCGGTGGCATGGGCGCCGGCGAAGGAATTCTTGGTGGCATTGCCGAGCGGGTTGGCGATGCCGGCAGCGCCCGCCATCGATTCGAGATAGGTCAGGTCCTTGAAGGCGTTGGCGATGGAGAATTTGTGGGCGTCGCGGTCGCCCTCCAGCGTCCAGCGCATGAAGGTCTGGTAGAAGCCGCAATCCATGCGGCCGTTGCGGATGACACTGTCGAAGCGCGGCGGCGAGATGCCGACCTTCTGCGCCAGCGCCAACGCCTCGGAATAGATCGCGGCGTAGCCCAGCGAAATGAAGTTGTTGAGCAGCTTCATGCGGTGGCCGTCGCCGGTGTCGCCGATATGGACGATACGTCCAGCCCAGGTTTCGAGCACCGGCTTCAGCCGCGCAAAGACCGCGTCCGGCGCGCCGACCATGGCATCGAGCGTGCCTTCCCAGGCTTCCTTCGGCGTGCGGCTCAGCGGTGCATCGACATAGTCGATGCCGAGTGCCTTGAGCTCGGCGGCAATCGCCACCGTCGAGACGGGATCGGAGGTCGAGCAGTCGACGACGACCGAGCCTTTCTTCAAGCCCTCCTTGAGGCCGCCGGGACCGCGAATGATGGCCTCGACCTCGCGCGATCCGGTGACGCAGATGAAGACGATGTCGGATGCCGCTGCCACGTCGCGCGAGGTGGCCGCTTCCACGGCGCCCCGGCTAGCCAAGTCCTCCGCGGGCTTGCGGTTCTTGCGGCCGAGAAAGGTCAGGCTGTAGCCCTTGTCGACGATGTTCTTGGCGATCCCGTGTCCCATCAGGCCAAGGCCGATGAAGCCGATCTTTTCGCTCGCGGCGGTCGTGTTCATGTCGTGTCGTCCTGGTTGCAATGATTGATATTCAGCCCTGCCATTTCGCGGGCGAGGGGGTTCAGGCGGGTTTTTGCCGCAGGCGGTGGCAGGTGATTGCGGAATGCCTTATTGTCTGACAATACACATAAATCTCAGAGGATGTGGAGAGCAAAATGGCGAAACGGATCATGTTCACCGGCGGCAGCGGCAAGGCGGGGCGACATGTCGTGCAATATCTGGTCGAGCAGGGCTGCCAGGTGCTCAACATCGACACCAAGCCGCTCGACAATCCCAAGGTGCGCACGCTGATCACCGACATCACCGACAGCGGGCAGGTGTTCAACGCGCTGTCGAGCTATATGGGCCTGCATGAGTTCGACCCGTCGCTGCGCGCCCAGCCGGTCGATGCCGTGGTGCATTTCGCCGCCATCCCGCGCATCATGATCACACCCGACAATGAAGTGTTCCGCATCAATGCGCTCGGCACCTACAATGTCATCGAGGCGGCGGTGAAGCTCGGCATCCGCAAGGTCATCATCGCCTCCAGCGAGACGACCTATGGACTGGTGTTCGCCAACGAGCCGCGCGACCCCAAATATTTCCCGCTCGACGAAGAATATGACGTCGACCCGATGGACAGCTACGCGCTGTCCAAGATCGTCAACGAGAAGACGGCCCGTGCCTTCGCGCAGCGCAATGGCACCGACATCTATGCCTTGCGTATCGGCAACGTCATCGAACCGCATGAATATTCGCTGTTTCCGAAATGGTTCGCCGATCCGGGTTTCCGCAAGCGGATCGCGTGGAGCTATGTCGATGCGCGTGACCTTGGCCAGATCACGCTGCGCGCCATTGAGAAGGACGGGCTCGGCTTCCAGGTATTCAATGCCGCCAATGACGACACCTCTTCGGACCTGCCGACGGCCGAACTCTTGCAGCGGTTCTATCCTGGCGTCCCGGTCAAGGGCGAACTTGGCGAATACGAGACGCTGCTGTCGAACCGCAAGGCGCGCGACATGCTCGGCTTCCGCCCGGAGCATAGCTGGCGCAAATACGTCAAGACCGCCTGAGCGCGGCAGCAAATCGGGGTTGAATTGTGCACAGCGGCCGGCTTTGCGGCCCAATCCGCTTGCCGCGCTTGACAGCCTGCTCAAACCGGACTTTCTGGTGCCCATGCGGGACGCGAAGCCGAACAAGGAAAAATCGCCGTCTAAGGCGGCAGCCGCCGCCGAGCGCAAGACCGGCGTTCGCCGGCCCGACGCGGCGCGTATTCCGGGCGCCAGCGTGCACACGTCGCTGGCCAGCGAGATTGGCCTGAGGATCGTGCGCGGCGACTATCCGCCCGGCACCATCCTGCCCAATGAAGCCAAATGGTCGGAGACCTTCAGCGTCAGCCGCTCGGCGGTGCGCGAGGCGATCAAGATGCTGATGGCCAAGAGCCTTTTGGCCTCGCGCCCCAAGATCGGCAGCTGGGTCGAGCCGAAGGAACGCTGGAATCTCCTCGACCGCGATGTGCTCGCCTGGTACGCGACCTCGCCGGACCGCGAAGTGTTCCTGAAGACCGTGCAGGAGTTTCGCCACATCATCGAGCCGGAAGCGACCGCGTTTGCCGCCATGCGGCGGACCGACGAGCAGATGGCCGAGATCAGCCAGGCCTGCCGCGAGATGGGCGAGGCAGCAAGCCTGCAGGAGCGCACCCGCGCCGACACCCGGTTCCATCTGGCGATCCTGCGCGCCTCAGGTAACGATCTTCTGGTGCCGCTCGGCGTGCTGATCGAATCCGCCTTCGATCATCTGTTCGCGTTCACCACCCGGGCCGTGGACGATCTCAATCATGCGCAGAAGCTGCATGAGGCGATCGAAAGGAACATCCGGCTGCAGCGCCCGGACGCGGCGCGCAACGCGGTGCGCAAGCTGCTCGCCAACACCGACGGCGTCATCCGCTCCAGGTAATTCGATTGCCAGTCCCAGTAGTGGTGCAGGTCGTCGACGAAGGCTTCGCCATAGCCGGCGCGTGGATTCCCTTGTCGAATGGCGTGTGACGGACGGGATTGATGCCCATCCTGACTGTCATGCCCGCCAGACCCTGGCAGCCTCGGGACGACGCCCAGCCTGCAGGGGGTAAAGGGTGGCGATGGCGACTAACCTTCCTTGTCACGCCCAAAGGCGGTGCGCAGTTCGTCCTTGGCGTCCTCGAGCACCTGCTTGCGCCTGGCGGGCAGGTTCTTGCCGGCGCGGTTGATGTAGAAATTCAGCATCGACATCGCCGACTGGAAGGGTTCGGCCTTGCGCCGGTGGCTGTGTTCGGCGGATCGCTTGAGAGAGGCGGCGATCTTCCTGGCGTCGTCGGATTCAAAGATGTGATCCTCGAGATCCATCGCGTCGCTATGTTCGGTCACCTCGGCCGACCATTTCTTCTTCGCGGTCATGGCAGGACTCCCTTGCAGGGTGGCTTGCCGGAAAACTCCGCACATTGGCGTCGGTTCCGCGTGGGAAGTCTGGAGCCACGGATTTGCCCGCTGTGGCGCTGCTGCGCGCGGCGAATGCGCCGATAGTGGTGCAAACGGCAGCCGGTTTTCGAGACCGCCGACAGGAAACGCCTTGACCCGAACCGATACCAGCCGGCCGAGCCCCGGCATCGACAGCACCTATGCCTGGATGCGGCTTGCCATCTCGATGCTGCTGGCGACGATCGGCGCCGTCGGCATGTGGGCGGTGGTCGTGGTGCTGCCGGCCGTGCAGGCCGAGTTCGGCGTTGATCGCGCCGCGGCCTCTATGCCCTATACCGCCACCATGGTCGGCTTTGCCGCCGGCAACGTGCTGATCGGCCGCGCCATCGACCGCATGGGCTACTGGATCCCGGCGCTGCTCTCCTCGATCGCGCTCGCCGCCGGGCTTTTGCTCGCGGCGCTGTCGACCTCGATCCTGCAGTTCACCCTGGCCCAGGGCGTACTGATCGGTGTCGGCACCTCGGTGATCTTCGGGCCGCTGATCGCCGATATCTCGCACTGGTTCAACCGCCGGCGCGGTGTCGCGGTGACCGCGGCGGCGGCCGGCAATTACCTTGCCGGAGCGATCTGGCCGACCATCATGCCGGCGCTGATGAAGGCGGAAGGCTGGCGCATCACCTATGCAGCCATCGGTGTTTTCTGCCTGGTGACCATGGTGCCGCTGGTGCTGATGCTGCGGCGTGGCGCTCCGGAGGCGGCCGCCGCCGGCTCGCCGGGAAGCCGGCCGGTGCAGCCGATCTCGCTGTCGCCGGCTGCCTTGCAGGTGCTGCTGGTCGTCGCCGGCCTCGGCTGCTGCGTGGCGATGTCGATGCCGCAGGTGCATATCGTCGCCTATTGCATGGATCTCGGCTACGGCGTGGCGCACGGTGCCGACATGCTGTCGATCATGATGGCAGGCGGCGTCGCCAGTCGGCTGGCGTCCGGCTTCATTGCCGACCGCATTGGCGGCGTGAAGACACTGCTGATCGGTTCGGTGCTGCAGTGCCTGTCATTGCTGTTCTACATTCCCTTCGACGGGCTCGCCTCACTCTATGTCGTGTCGCTGGTGTTCGGCCTGTCGCAAGGCGGCATCGTACCTTGTTACGCGATCATCGTGCGTGACTACATGCCGGCCAAAGAGGCAGGCCAGCGTATCGGTATCGTCATGATGGCCACCATCTTCGGCATGGCGATCGGCGGCTGGATGTCGGGCTGGATCTACGACCTGACCGGCTCCTATGCCGCGGCCTTCCTCAATGGTATCGCCTGGAATGTGCTGAACCTGCTGGCGATCGGGCTGTTGGTATGGAAGGCAAGGCGCACGGCCGCCGTGATGGCCTGAAAGCGTGTCTCCGCCATATCGCCAGGGAGCCGCGCGGCTTGACAACCACCCAAGGCTGCGCGACCCCAGAAACCGGGTGGGTGCGGCATCAGGCCGGTTTGGCATGGCGACAGTGGCAAAGACGCTGAACTTGGTTTCGCGAGCGCGTGGCGGCATGCGTCTGCCGCGTGGAGCGCCCCCTTGATCAAGCCGCGCTCACGCCGCGGCGGCGGCCGCCCAACGATTGCCGATGTCGCGCGCAAGGCCGGCGTCGGTGCCATAACCGTGTCGCGCGCCTTGCGCGAACCGGAGCGCGTCTCGGAAGAACTGCGCCGCCAGATCCAGGCCGCCGTCGACGAACTCGGCTATGTGCCGGACCCGAATGCGCGGGCGCTGGCCTCGGCGCGCGCCGAGGTGTTCGGCGTGCTGGTGCCGTCGCTCACCAACAACGTCTTTGCCGAGGTGGTGCGCGGCATCTATGACAGCCTGTCGGACAGCCCGTTCCGCATCCAGCTCGGCAACACCCATTATTCCGGCCTCGAGGAAGAGCGGCTGCTGCAGGTGTTCGCGCCGCAACGGCCGGCAGCGCTGATCGTGGCCGGCATCGACCAGACGCCAACCTCAAGGAAATTGCTGGAGAATGCCGGCTGCCCTGTGGTTCAGGTCATGGAGACCGGACCCGATCCGGTCGACATGATGGTTGGCTTCTCGCATTTCGATGGCGGCAGGACGGCCACCGAACACTTGCTCGAAGTTGGTTACCGCCGGATCGGCTTCATCGGCGCGCGCATGGACCCGCGCTCGCAGCGGCGCCTGGCAGGGTATCGCGCGGCGATGGAGGCCGCCGGCCTGTTCGATCCACGCCTTGTTACCACCACGCCGGTGCCATCCAGCGTGTCGCTCGGGCGTGAAATGTTCCGCGACGCGCTGGCCAAGGTGCCGACGCTCGACGCGGTGTTCTGCAACAATGACGACATCGCGCTCGGCGTGCTGTTCGAATGCCATCGCGCCTCGATCGCCGTGCCGAAGACGATTGGCATCGTCGGCTTCAACGACCTCGACATGATGCAGGTGGCGTTTCCCTCGATCACCAGCGTCCGCACCCACCGCTATGAGATCGGCCGGCGCGCTGTCGCCATGGCACTGGCGGCGATCGCCGGCAACAGGCCGGAACAACGGGTCGTCGACCTTGGCTTCGAGCTCAAGCGCCGCGAGAGCTCCGCTCGTTGAAACACACAGAAGCGACTGTGCGAATGCCGGTTTACAGGCTGATTTGGTAGCGCTACCATTCGGGTTGAACAGGTGTGAAAAGTGGAGGGTAGCGCCTGTTTATTATACATAAGTGACAAGTAATTCTTGTTTATTATGGATAATATGATAGTTTTCGCCGTGCTGGCGACGACGAGGGGAGGGACCGGGTCGGCCATCACCGGCGACCAAAACGTGCTTGGCAAGGCAGGAGGTGCCGGCCCATCGCGCGAGACTTCGCAAAGCGAAACAACAATCAGAACTGCAACTGGGAGGAATATCGATGATCAAGTCACTTGTTGGTGGCATCGTTGCCGCCACTGCATTCGTCATGTTGAGCTCGTCGGCGATCGCCGCGGGCCCGGAAGTCGTCAAGGGCCCGGCTGCCGAGCCGGATTGCTTCGCACCGTGGGCAGCCGACACCCAGTTCTTCAAGTTTCCCAAGAAGGACGGCCCGTATCGCATCGCGCTTGCCAACGGCTATATCGCCAACACCTGGCGTATCCAGATGGTGCAGACCGCCAAGGCCTATGCGGCACAGAAGGACGTTGCCGCGAAGCTGAAGGAATTCAAGGTCGTATCGACCGGCGAAGATGTGCCGGCGCAGATCTCCGCAATCAACAACTTCATCGATTCCGGTTTTGACGCGATCGTCGTCAACGCACAGAACCCGACCGCGTTCGGGCCGGTCATCAAGCGCGCCAAGGAAGCCGGCGTCGTGCTGGTCGCCTTCGACAACATCCTCGACACCAAGGAC
The DNA here is from genome assembly GCF_024519675.1 of Mesorhizobium sp. Mes31. Taxonomy (NCBI): domain Bacteria; kingdom Pseudomonadati; phylum Pseudomonadota; class Alphaproteobacteria; order Hyphomicrobiales; family Phyllobacteriaceae; genus Mesorhizobium; species Mesorhizobium sp. Mes31. The sequence continues at coordinate 115,643 of NZ_JALJRL010000018.1, forward strand.
GCCATCAACGTCAACGTCGACCAGAAGGGCCTTGGCGAATTGTGGGGCAAGTGGCTGGTCTCGCATGTGCCCAATGGCGGCAAGGTCCTCGAGGTACGCGGCGTTGCCGGCACTTCCGTCGATACGGATCGTCATGCCGGCATCCACGAGGTCTTCGACGCGTCCGGCAAGAAGTGGGACGTCACCGAGGTCGTCGGCAAGTGGGACGATGGCGTGGCCCAGAAGGCGACGGCCGACGCGATTGCCACCAACGGGCCCTTCGACGGCATCACCGGGCAAGGTGGCGATACCGGCATCGTGCAGGCGATGATCGATGCCAAGCATCCGTTCGTTCCGTTCGGCGGCGAGACCGAAAACGGCTTCCGCAAATTTTGCGCCGCGCATGCCGGCGACGGATTGAAGTGCTCTTCGGCCGGCACCGGCCCCGCCCAGGTGGCGGTTGCCATCAAGACAGCGATTGCCGCGCTCGAGGGCAATGTCGTGCCGCAATCGGTGAAGCTGCCGCTCGCCATTGTCGAGGACCCGAACTTCAAGGAAGGCCAGGATTTCTTCCCCGACCAGTCCGACAACTTCTTCGTCGGCAACTCCTTCCCGACCTGCGGCATCAATTTCACCGCGCAGGAGATCATGGGCCAGACCAAGGAAAACAAATAGTCTGACCAGCCGATGCCGCGGGAGAAAACCCGCGGCATCGGTTGCCTGATGTCAATCGCAAATGCCTGGGAGGGCTGATGGACGGCGCGGTTCCGCTCTTGCGCATGGAAGGCATATCCAAGCGCTATGGAGGCGTGCGGGCGCTGGAGAAGGCCGATCTGTCGGTCTCTGCCGGCAGCATCCATGCCATCCTGGGCGAAAACGGCGCCGGCAAATCGACGCTGATCAAGGTCATGGCCGGTGTCGTGGCGCCCGACGAGGGCCGTATGATGCTGGACGGCCGCGAGGTGACATTCGCTTCACCCGGTGCGGCCAACAAGGCCGGCATCGTCTGCATCTTCCAGGAGCTGTCGCTGGTCCCCGAACTCAGCGTCGCTGACAACATCGTCATTTCCGATCCGCCGAAACGCTTCGGCATGATCGACCGCAAGGCGCAGCGCCGCATGGCGGAAGAGGCGCTGGCGCGTGCGGGTGCTGCCGACATCCATCCGTTGGCGCTGGTGAAGGACCTGCCGCTGTCGCGCCGGCAGATGGTCGAGATCGCCAAGGCGCTGGCACGCAAGCCACGCATCCTCATTCTCGACGAGGCGACTTCGGCGCTGACGGCGGCGGACGTCTCGAAGATCTTCGCGGTGCTCAAGCGGCTGCGCTCGGAAGGGCTGGCGCTGCTCTACATTTCGCACCGCATGAACGAGATCGCCGAACTGGCCGACCAGTGCACGGTGTTTCGCAACGGCCGTAACGTCGCCAGCTACCCGGCGGGCTCGAAGAGCGACAATGAAGTGGTCGAGCTGATGATCGGCCGCGAATACAGCCATATCTTTCCGCCCAAGCCGGCGGCGGCACCCGTCACCGCCGCGCCGGTTCTCGAAGCCCGCAAGCTCTCCTGGGTCGACCGGCTGCACGACATTTCGCTGACCGTCAGGGCGGGCGAGGTGGTTGGCCTCGGTGGCCTCGACGGCCAGGGCCAGCGCGAGTTGCTGCTGGCCTTCTTCGGCGTGCTGCGCGGCCTGTCGGGCCAGATCCTCATCGACGGCAGGCCGGTCGCCATCGCCAGCCCCGCGGCCGCGCGGGAAGATAGCATCGGCATGGCGCTCATTCCCGAGGACCGCAAGACCGAAGGCCTGATGCTGCCGATGACGGTGCGCGAAAACCTGTCCTTCGCCGCCCTCGACAGGCTGTCGAAAGCCGGCATCATCGACCGCGCCGCCGAGCAGCGGCTGATCGACGACATGGTCGGCCTGCTTGCGATCAAGACTGCGGGCCTCGACATTCCGGTCGGTGCGCTGTCGGGCGGCAACCAGCAGAAGGTGGTGATCGCCAAATGGCTGATGCGGCAGCCGCGCATCATCCTGCTCAACGATCCAACGCGCGGCATCGACGTGGGCACCAAACAGGAGCTCTATCTGCTGATGCGCAAGCTCGCCGATGCCGGTGCCGCGATCCTGTTCTATTCGACCGACTACGACGAGCTGATCGGCTGCTGCGACCGTGTGCTGGTGCTCTATGACGGCGCGGTCAAGCGCGAACTGGTCGGCGCCGAGATTACCGAGCGGGCGCTGATATCAAGCGCGCTCAACATCCATGACGAGGAGAGCCCGGTGACCCAGGGAGCGGACGCGTGAAGGATTGGCGCTACTGGCTGGCCGAACAGCGCGGGACGTTGCTGGCGCTCGGCATCTTCATCGCCATGTTCGCCATCTATACCTCGAACCATCCGGCGGGCTTCAACGCCAATGTCGTGCAGACGGCGGCGAACAAGGGCGTGCTGCTTGCCTTCGTCGCCATGGCGCAGACGCTGGTGGTGATCACCGCCGGCATCGACCTGTCCGTCGGCATGATCTTCCTTTTGACCAACTGCCTGGCTTCCTGGCTGGTGGTGGGTACGCCGATGCAGACGACGCTCGGCGTCATCGCCGTGCTGGCGGTCGGCCTGCTCTGCGGCGCCATCAACGGCGCCATCGTCATCTATGGGCGGCTGCAGCCGATCGTCGCCACCATTGCCACCGGAGCCGTCTATTACGGCATCGGCCTGCTGCTGCGGCCATTCCCCGGCGGTTCCGTCAATGAGAACCTGGCCGATGCGCTGACGGGCCGCGTGTTCGACGTGGTGCCGGCGAGCATTGTTGCCCTGCTTGCCATCGTGCTGGTGATCTGGGTGCCATTCAGCCGCTCGGTACTGGGCCGCGCCGCATATGCGGCGGGATCATCGGAAACCGCGGCCTACATGTCCGGCGTGCCGATCCGACGCGGCAAGTTCGCCGCCTACACGCTGGCCGGATTGCTGGCGGCGATCGGCGGGCTGTTCCTGACCTTCTTCACCTATACGGGCGATGCGGCCTATGCCAGCGGCAACGCCTACACGCTGTTCTCGATCGCCGCCGTGGTGCTCGGTGGCGTCTCGCTGTTCGGCGGCAAGGGTAGCGCCATCGGCGCCATCTTCGGCGCGCTCGCCTTCCGTACCATCGGCGACCTGTTGTTCGTGTTCGATTTCGATCCGCTCTGGCAGCCTTTGTTCCAGGGGGTTATTCTTTTGGTCGCGGTCAGCCTCGGCGCCTTCGCCCTGTTCAGGGTCCGCAACCGGCTGGAGTGGTTCCTGTGAGCGAAACGACCATCGGCGGTATTGCCGGACGCATGCCGAAATTCATCCGCCGCGCCGATCCGGCCGTCGTCACCGCCTTCGCCTGCATCGTGCTGCTGCTGTTTCTCGGCAGCCTCTATTCGCGCAGCTTCCTGTCGCCTGAGTATCTGCTGCAGCAGCTCAAGGTGGCGTCGTTCCTCGGTGTCATCGCCACCGGCATGATGCTGGTCATCCTGCTCGGCCAGATCGACCTGTCGGTGCCGTGGTCGGTGGCGGCGGGAGCCATGATGGCCTGCGCGGCCGCCGCCTATGGTCCGGCCGGCGTGGCGCTGGCGATCCCGTTCGGCATCTTCTGCGGCGTCCTGATCGGCATCGTCAACGGCATCGGCGTCGCCTATCTGCGCATCCCCTCGATGATCATCACGCTGGCCACCAATGCCGTCGCGCAAGGGCTTATGGTGGTCTACACCGGCGGCTTCTCGCCGCAGGATTCCGCGACGGGCGCGATGCGCTATCTGGCGACCGGTTTTGCCATTCCGGGCGTGCCCAACGCGGTCATCATCTGGGCGCTGATCGGCGCGGCGATGGTGTTCGTGCTGACCCGCACCAGCTTCGGCCGCACTGTCTACGGCATCGGCAACCGCGAGCGCGCCGCCTATCTCTCGGGCATCGACACGCGGCGTGTGGTGATGATCGCCTTCGCCGTCTCCGGCGGTCTGTCGGCCTTTGGCGGCGTGCTGCTGGCCGGCTATGCCTCCAAGGCGGCGCAATCGATGGGGGACGCCTATCTGTTGCCGTCGATCGCGGCTGTCGTGCTTGGCGGCACCTCGATCCTCGGCGGGCGCGGCTCCTATCTCGGCACCGTCGCCGGCGTTATCCTGATCACGCTGCTGCAGTCCATTCTTTCAGTCATGCAGATGCCGGAGGCGGGGCGGCAGATCATCTATGGCGTCGTCATCGTCGCCATGCTGTTGCTCTACGGCCGCGCGCCAGCAAGCCGCTGACAGTGGACGAAAAGCCAGCACAGGCGCCGACGGGCGCTCCCGGTTCGGTGACTCCGGCCATCGTGGTGATGGGTGTCGCCGGCTGCGGCAAGTCAGCCGTCGGCACCGCGCTGGCGGCCGCGCTGGGCGCCGTGTTCATCGAGGGCGACAAGCTGCATCCACCCGAAAACGTCGCCCGCATGGCAAGCGGCGAGCCGCTCACCGATCAACTGCGCGAAGGCTGGCTCGACGCGATCGGCGAGCGCATCGCGACGCTGGTGGGGCAGGGGCAAGGGGTGGTTGCCGCCTGCTCGGCGCTGAAGCGCAGCTATCGCATGCGCCTGAGCGGCTTCCGGCAGGATATCGTCTTCCTCTATCTGGAGATCGATCCTGCCACCGCGCGGCGGCGTGTCGGCAACCGCAAGGGCCATTTCATGCCGGCGAGCCTTGTCGACAGCCAGTTCGCCATCCTCGAGCCGCCGGCGGTGGATGAGCGGGCCTTGACGCTCGACGCGACGCGCCCGGTCGGCGAACTCGTCGCTGACGCGGTCCGTTGGATACGCCGGTCATGAGCCTTCATCATCAGTGCCGAGGCCGGTGCCGTCCTGGCGCTCGGTCAGCCGCTGGTGGCGGGACCACGACATCATCTGCTCGGGGTAAAGCTTCAGGGCCTCGAGCAGGCGGTCGCGCTTGAGCAGGATGTAACGCGCCTGCAACGCCATGCTCTTGGCACCGTCCCTGGCCATGCCCGCGGCCGGGACAGTCGATGGCGCCGGCACCAGCTCCTGGCTCAGGACGGCCCGGTATTCGCGGAAGGGAACCACTTCGAAAGTCGACATGGCAAACAGCGCCGTCTTGCCCCTTGTGGCGAAATTCGCCGGCGCCGAGGCGAGGTACGTCCAGCCGCTCTCGCCCATGGCGACCTCGGCGAAGGTCGAGCCGGCATGGATGGTGTTGGTCATCATCACCACACCATTCTCCTTCAGGATCTTCTGGATGCGGATCGTGACCTGATAGGCGCCGTCGCGGTCAAAGACGATCCGACTCTTGAGAAACCGGTTCTCGACATTGACCAGCGGTGGGTTCAGGAAGCGCAGGCCGAATGCCGTTTCGGAAACACCGTGCGTGTTGACGCTCACCTGATGCGCTTCGACACCGGCTTCGTGCAGGGCGCGCTTGCCGATCATGGTCTGGGCGGTGAACTGGTCGCACCAGAGGATGGCGCCGTGGCCGCGAAGCAAAGCTGAGCGTAGCCCGTCGAGCCCCTCCAGGCGGATCGTCGGCGACCAGCGGCGAGGGACCAGATGCGCGGCCAACTGCAGGTGGCGGCGCTGGCGTGCCGCCAGCAACGCCTCGAACAGCTTGCGCGGATCGATGCCGTCGCCAAGCACCGCGCGGGTGGCGGCGGCATAGTCCGTAAATTCCTTGAGCATATGGCGCTTCAGGCGAAACCTCGACACCCGGTCGCAGACCGGCGCCCACCAGCGCACCGGTAGCGCCGCCGCCACCGTGATATAGAAGACCGACAGCAGGCTTTCGCGAAGATCCCTGTTCGAGAAACGGCGAAGCCTGCCAGGGTGGACCAGCTTGCGGCTGAAGAAGCGGACATCCTCGGCATGGTCGGGGACGAAGACGTCGGCGATGATTTCAGTACGGAATGTGGCTGCCGATGGCAGCTTGCGGTTGCGGGATTTTGCGAACCACGACAGCCTCATCGGTCCATCCTGTTCTTCGAAACCCGCTGTACCGCGCCGGCATGGGCCGCGCAACCTTGCGACGGCGAACGTCGCGCGGTGGTCTAGATTTGCGACGTCAGCTCGACCGGGAAATCGTCATTGTCGGCATCGCGCATGGCGGCGAGGCTGCGATTGTCGAGCACTTCTGCGATCGCCTGGCGCACCTCCAGCATCATGTGCCGGACCTGGCAGGTCGCCTCGTCGCAGTCCTCGCAGCGCTGATACTGCGTGCGGCTGGCGCATGGGATCGGCGCCAGCGGCCCGTCAAGCACGCGCACGACATGGCCGATCTTGATTTCGGAAGCTGGCCGGGCGAGGCGATAGCCGCCTTCCTTGCCCTTGCGGCTCTGTACGAAGCCTGCGTTGCGCAACTCGCCAAGGATGGCATCCAGGAATTTCTTCGGGATGTTGTTGGCGACCGCAATGTCATTGACGAATGCGAGTTGGCCGGCCGGCAGGCCAGACAGATGCACGAGGGCCTTGAGGCCGTATTTGCCTTTTTTCGTCAGCATGCCCGAGTCAACCCATAAAGCCCCAACCACTCGCCTCTGGCGACTGTTTGTGTGCAAATGATGACGTTTTGATCACACGATGATGTTTCGCCAAAAACAAGCCGTCCAATGGCACGTTAGGCACAAACGCGTTGATTCTTTGTAACGTTTTGCACAGATGACGCCGATATTTCGCCGGAAACCGGGTTTGCGGCAGACGGAACGAAAAGCCGGCAAAGCGCCGGCTTCCTCATTGATCGCGGATGTTGCCGATGTCAGCGGCTGCCGTAGGTCTGGTCGAGCAGGCCGCCGGCGGCGAAATGCTCCTTCTGGATCCTGTCCCAGCCGCCGAAGACGTCTTCCACCGTCAGCAGGCGGACATCGGGAAACTGGGCCTTGTATTTGGCGGCGACGGCTGCGTCACGGACCCGGTTGCCGTTCTGGGCGAGGATGTCCTGGCCTTCAGGCGTGTAGAGGAAGTCGAGATAGGTCTTGGCGAGATCGCGGGTGCCGTGCTCGTCGGCAACCTTGTCGACGATCGCCACCGGGAATTCGGCCAGCAGGCTGACCGAAGGCGTGACCTGCTCGAACTTGTCATCGCCATATTCCTTGCGGATGCCGCGTGTCTCCGACTCGAAAGTGATCAGCACGTCGCCGATCTCGCGCTGCACGAAGGTTGTGGTCGCGGCGCGGCCGCCGGTGTCGAAGACAGGCACATTGTTGAACAGCTTGGTGATGAATTCCTTCACCTTGGCGTCGTCGCCCTTGAAGGCTTCCTTGGCGTAGGCGGTTGCCGCCAGATAGGTGTAGCGCGCATTGCCCGAGGTTTTCGGGTTGGGGAAGATCACCTGCACGTCGTCGCGCACGAGATCGTTCCAGTCCTTGATGTGCTTGGGGTTGCCGGCGCGAACCAGGAAGGACGGCAGCGAATAGAAGGGCGAGGCATTGTCGGGGAAATCCTTCTGCCAGTCGGCGGAGACGAGACCCTTCTTGACCAGGAAGTCGATGTCGATGACCTGGTTGAAGGTGACGACATCCGCGCCAAGACCCTCGGCAATGGCGCGTGCCTGCGCCGAGGTGCCGGCATGCGACTGGTCGACGGTGACGCCCGGATGGCCTGCTATGAAGGCCTTGTTGACCTGAACGAACAGTTCGCGGCCGACATCATAGGAAGCGTTGAGCAGTTTGTCGGCCGACCAGGCTTGGGAGGATGCGAGGAACAGGCCGGCGACGGTGGCAACGCCAAGGAAAAATCGCTTCATGAAAACAGGCTCCGGATGCAATGCGTTTATGGCTCGAAGATAGCCGTGATGCATGGCGCGCGACGAGGCACGCTCCGTGGCTCCGTGGCGGTACCCCGAGAAAAGATATCGCCGGAACAGCCGGTTGTTAGGATTTCCTTCCAAGGAGAGTCGTTCTGGGCACCTTGGCAGCGGCGCTGACGGCGTCCGGCTGCACAATCGTTCCAGAAGCGATGGACCGGCTGAGGGATCAGGCGGCCGGGAAGAGCGTCCATCGGCCGGGTCGGAAGGCGACGCGGCTTTTCTGCGCGG
>NZ_JALJRL010000019.1:0-30596 GCF_024519675.1 Mesorhizobium sp. Mes31
AGCGTACGGACCAGCATCAATGCGATCTCCTGTTCTTCTCGGCCGTCGGGCCATCCCCAGCGACGTCGCGCCGGCGTTGTCCGGCGGTAGCGAACCACTGCCGATTCGATGTCGCATTGGTTTGCCGGAATATGATTCAAATCAAGGCGGGAGTCGTCGCTTCCGCGCATCACATGGCAATGTGGAAGCCAATCCTAAGCGCTCCGTTTGGACCCGACCTTGAACTCGCCGTCTTGGACGAGGATGGCGAACATGCGCTCGTATTTCCCTGCATAAAGGGGCGGCAGGGTTGGACGAACGCCGCGACTGGCGTTCGCGTCGACATCCGCCCGACCCATTGGCGTTACTGGGAGTCGAAGACAATGCCCACAGACGGCGGCAAGTCCCTGGGTGACGCTTCCTAGGGTTTGGATTCCACGATCAGTGCCATGCGCACGAGATGCGACAGGCTGCCCGCGCCCATCTTGCTCATGACATTGGCGCGATGAATCTCGACCGTGCGTGGACTGATGCCCAAATCATAGGCGATCGTCTTGTTCGGCAGACCTGACACCAGCCCGTCCAGCACTTGCCGCTCGCGCTCCGAGAGTGCCGTCATGCGCCCATGGATTTCCGCTGACTGTGGGTGCGTTGCACCGACCTGGTTGCGGTTGTCCAACGCTGAGCGGATCGCATCGATCAAAACCTGGTCGTCGAACGGTTTCTCGATGAAATCGGAAGCCCCTTCCTTCATCGCCTGAACGGCCAGCGCCACATCGGCATGACCCGTCATGACAATGACGGGAATCGTCTGCCCGCGGGTTCTGAGCTGGCGCAGGAACTCGATGCCGTCAATGCCGGGCATGCGCACATCGGTCACGATACAGCCGTCGAGATCGCCCGTCGCGGTAGCCAGGAAGGCTGTCGCCGATTCATGCAGGCGCACGGCAAAGTCTGCCGTCGCCAGAAGAAAACCAAGCGACTTGCGGACGTCGACGTCGTCGTCGACCACGTGCACGAGATCATTAGCGGTCATTGGCGACCTCTCCTCTTTCAACGATGCGCAAGGTGAAGCGGAAAGCGGTCCCTCCGCCGGGGACGGCCTCCGCCCAGATGTGGCCGCCATGCGATTCGACGATAGTACGGCAAATCGAGAGACCGACGCCCATGCCCTGCTTCTTGGTGGTGACAAATGGCTGGAAAAGCTGGGCCGAGACCTCCGGCGCGAGACCTGTACCAGTATCGATCACGCTTACCTCGGCCATCCCGTCATCCCGGGCGACGGTCATGACGTGCAATTCGCGGCGGGGTGCACCTTGCATGGCTTCCACCGCGTTGCGCATCAGATTCAGCAGAACCTGCTGAATCTGGATGCGGTCGGTCAAGACCAGTTCGGCAAGCGGGTCGAGCTTGTAGCTGACACGGACATTTATCTCTCTTGCGCCGACCAGGGCCAGCGACGAGGCCTCTTCGATCAGCGTCGGCAAGCGTTCGACCTGACGCTCGCTCTCGCCTCTCGCGACGAAGTCCCTGAGGTGTCGGATGACATCTCCGGCCCGCAACGCCTGCTCGGCTGCCTTTTCGACGGCCTCACGCAGCATGGGCGCATTCTCTTCCGTGCTTTTCTCGAGCAGTCGGCGGCTGCCTTTGAGGTAGTTCGTGATGGCGGTGAGAGGCTGGTTGATCTCATGCGCCAGTGTCGATGCCATTTCGCCGAGCGCCGTAAACCGCGCCATGTGCAGCAGCTCCTGCTGCTGCTCCTGTATCCTTGCTTCCGCCCGGTGGCGTTCGGTCAGGTCGCGGCAAAAGCCGGTAAAGAACCGCCCGGTTCCCGGATGCATCTCACCGACGGAAAGCTCCATCGGAAAGGTCGAACCGTCCTTGCGCATCCCGGTCACCGTGCGGCCGAGCCCGATGATTCGGCGCTCGCCCGTCGTCAGGTAGCGGTGCAGATAGGCATCATGCTCGCCATGATAGGGCGCCGGCATCAAGATGTTGACGTTTTGACCGATGGCTTCGCTCGACTGATAGCCAAATAGCGCTTCGGCCGCGGTGCTGAAGGATTGGATCCGGCCCTTTTCGTCGATGACGACCATGGCATCGGGAACGGTCGCCAGGATCGAACGCAAGTGATCTTCGCGCAACTGAAGGGCAGCGTTTGCGAAGGAAAGTTCGCTGACGTCGGTGCCCTCGACAAAGATGGCCGCGATACGGCCGTCGTCGGCCTTGATCGGCTGATAGACGAAATCGAGGATACGCTCTTCGACAGATTCGCCATCCTTCTTGCGAAGCGCGATTTTAACTGCCCGCCCCCTGTACGGCTCGCCAGTTTCATACACCTGGTCGAGCAGTTCGTAGAATCCCTGGCCCTCGAGTTCGGGCAGGGCTTCGCGCACCGACTTTCCAATCACTTGCCGATCGCCAATCAGCCGTTGGTAGGCAGCATTGGTCAGCTCGAAGACATGACCCGGCTCGCGCATCAACGTCATGAAACCCGGGGCTTGCTCGAACATCAGGGCCAGCCGGTCATGCTCGGCCATGGTCCGCTGTTCGCCGCGAACTCGGTCGGTGACTTCGCTCAGAATGCACAGCACGCCACCGACCGCGCCGTCTACCTCGACGACCGGCGAGTATGAAATGTCGAAATAGACCTCTTCGGCAATGCCGTACCGTTCACTCTGCAGTGGCTTCGCATGCGCAAAAACAGTCTCGCCGGAGGTGCGCACCTTGTGGAGCGATGGTTCGAGGTCGTCCCACAGCTTTGTTCGATTTGCCGACGCCGGGCCACCGAGCGCCAGCAGATGCTTTCCGGCCAGCAATGAGGCACAGGCATCGTTATAGAGCGCCACATGGTCGGCTCCCCAGAACAGGGCGATCGGCGTGCGGGCCGGGAGCATGGTGCAGACGGTGTTGATCAGCGTCTGAGACCATGACCCTATCGGGCCAACCGGCGAAGTTGACCAGTCATAAGACATGATCAGTCTGCCGATCTCGCTGTTACCGAACGCTGACACCGATTTCAGCATGGTTTCGCCGGTCGGCAAAGCGCGCGTTTCCTTGTCGTTCACATGAAGTCCTTGGATGGGGGGACGTGCAATTTGGCCTAGTTATCACTCATCGCCCTTTCTGCCCACGCAAAACCGATCATGCCAGAGGCTCGTGATCGAGTGGATCGGCAATTGAGAAAAGGTCTTTTTGACCGGCATCAAGGCATCGAGCGTCGGAGAATGCATTTCATCCTTGCATTCTACCGGTCCAACGAGAGGCGCCTATCCATGTCCTATAAGTCAATCATCGTGAATCTTGCCGTGGACGCACCTCCTGCAGCGATGGTGAAATTGGGGATCGAGCTTGCGGAGCGGTTTGGAGCCCGTCTCATCGGCCTGGCGGCTGCGGATGTTCCGCCCCTGGTCGCGACAGGCAACGGTATGGTCTACGAAGGGGAGATCATGCAGATTCAGCGCACGGAAATCGAAAAGCGGCTTGCCGAACTGCGAGCCGAATTCGAAAGGCTCGTTCCCGCTTCGATCTTCAGCGAATGGGGGCAATCCGTTTCCAGCCCGACTCGTTTTCTGAGTGTTTCGGCCCGAATGGCCGATCTTGTCGTTACCGGCAGCGAGAAAGGGGAAAATGTCTTTCGCGCAGTAGATGTCGGCAGCCTTGTACTCGGTGCTGGCCGACCGGTTCTGGTTGCCGCGAGCAATGTCGAGCATGTCATGGCAAAAACCGTGCTGGTTGCCTGGAAGGACACCAGGGAAGCGCGGCGGGCGATAGCAGATGCCCTGCCTTTTCTGGCCAAGGCCAACGAAGTCGTCATTGCAACAATCGATACCGACCGCGACGAAGGCATTCGCGACAGCCTCGCCGATGTCGCGGTCTTTCTCGAACATCACGGTATCATGGCACGAACCGAATCGATCGCCGGCGAGGCTGACGGCGATCAGTTGCTGACATTTGCGCGGTCGATCCATGCGGACCTGATCGTCTCCGGTGCATATGGTCACAGCCGTTTGCGGGAATGGGCGTTCGGCGGCGTGACGCACTCGCTGATTGAGGAAAGCGGCATCAACCGCTTCATGTCGTATTGATGCCCACGGCGACCGAGAGCGCTGCGCGGCAGAGGAACAGTTCAGCCTGCCCCCCGGTGACGGACTGTATGACGAGGGCGTGAAGTCATGGCCAAGAAAAGTGCGGGCATCCTGCCCTATCGCAGGTCGGACAGCGGCCTGCAGGTGCTGCTTGTCCACCCGGGCGGCCCGTTCTGGCAAAGCCGCGATCTCGGCGCGTGGTCCATTGCCAAGGGCGAGTATGGCGATGACGAACAGCCCGAGGCCGCGGCGCGTCGCGAATTCGCCGAGGAAACCGGCTGGGAGCTCACGGCGGCACCGCTGCTTCCCTTGCGCGAGTTGCGCCAGCGCGGAGGCAAGCTCATCACGGCCTTCGCGGTCGAAGGCGATTTCGACACCGCTACGCTGCGCAGCAACATGTTCGAAATGGAATGGCCGCCGCGCAGTGGCCGCGTGCAGTCCTTTCCCGAGATCGATCGTGGTGAGTGGCTGGATCTTGCCCAGGCTCGGGAAAAGATGGTTGCCGGCCAGCGTTCCTTCCTCGACCGGCTTGTGGCGTCCATCTAGCCAGCGGCACGGCCTGGACTTGAAAGTCTTTCCTGTTTTGACGAATTTCGTTGCTCGGGAGCTTCAATCCATCGCTTCACCGCTCGAACTTGGCAACGGCTCAACCTGTTGACCGAGATCAATGTCGTGGGCCGCCACTTGGCAATGATGCCAAGAGGCAGGAGTGACCGACATGAGCTTTCTCGATTATCTGATTTCCGTTGATAGCAGGACCGCCTTGATGGACCGCATGATGCGCAAGCTGGGCGTCGACAAACAATTGAAAATCGTGCCGGACCATATAGCCGTCACGAGTCGGGCGGTGGACCGCTGCCGCTCCTGCGGCCATCAGGACGAATGCTCGATCTGGCTCGACGAACATCAGCAAGCCGATAGCCCGCCGGATTATTGCCGCAACAGCGACTTGATCGCACGGCTGCAACATGCGGCCGGCCAACGTTAGAGCGTCGAGCGGACCCACAGGTCACGTCGACAAGATTGTGTTGCTGCCCTCAGACGCTACGAAACCAGAATGACGGACAGAGGGTCGGCGCAGAACAGATCATCCTTGACGGCTTTGACGCCGGCGGCGTTTTCCGCCGCGACAATTGCTGCCTGGCGCTCGCGTTCATCGAAGATGGCGCCGCTCAATTTCACGACGCCCTTGTCGACGGTGACATTTATCATGTCCTTGGCAGCCCATTTCTGGGCAGCGAGTTCGGCCAGGATAGTCTGGCGGATCTCCTCGTCGTCGGCGGACGTCGGGGCCACGGCTGACTGCGGGAGGAGCATTGCCCGAAGAAGGTCGGAGCGGGCAATGATGCCGACAACCCTGCCGGCTTCGACGATCGGTATGCGTTTGATGCGGTGACGTGCCATCAGTTCGACGATCTCCGCGAGCGAGGCGTCTCGGCTTGCCGTGACGACATCATCGGACATCACCTCTTCGACCTGTCGCCCGTTGGCTCGGACGTATTCATCAGCGGCTTTTCCGGGGCTGACGAGAAATTCCAGCCAACGCGAGCGCTTGCGCTCGGTGCCGAGTTCTCCACGGCGCAGGAAATCGCCCTCGCTAACAATTCCAACCAATGTGCCGTCGCCGCGGATGACCGGCAGACCACTGATCCTCTTCGAGAGCATCAACTGAGCCGCTTCGGCGACGGATGCGGACGGGGCTATTCCGACCACTGGCGCGGTCATTATGGTTTCGGCTTGCATGGATGCCTCCTCAAACGCCTGTTCTTGCCATTTATCGACATCCTGGCCGCGGCATGCCTTGATCTGAATCATTTTCAGCGAAGGGCAGCGTCGCGTATCGTGTGGCATGGCGGCGTCGGCACGGGGAGGAGTGGCTTGCACGCCAGCGGCCCTTTTTCCGGTCGATCGCAGGCGGTTGCCCGCAATGATTGACCGGTCCGGCAAGACTGCAGGGGGCCGCTGGCGTTGATTGGGGACTAGTCGTCGTCTGATGCTTCGTTTTCGCCAACGATACCACCGGCGGACCGATCATCGCACTCATCGTCGCCGACGCCCTTGACTGCCTTCGGGCCGGTGGCGTCCTTCATCGGGATGGCCTCCAGATCGATTGGACCGGCAGGGGCGACGGCAGCTGGCGCTCCACATGACCCGTCCTCCGATTCGGCGGCCGCCGGCAGGGCAAAGATTGTGAGGCCTCCAAGTGCTACAAGCAAAAACATGGAATTGCGCATGATTTCGATATCCTTCTCAGCGCGGCCATGATTGGACGCGATGACACCCAATTAGAGAACTCTTGCTTGCTGCCGGCTGAGGATGGCTGACAGCAGATTGACAGCTTCCGTGTGCGAGATGCCTTGTTGATGATAGCCAAGCTGAAGCGTCTCATGGTGATGGGCCTGATCGGGCTTGCCCTGGTCCTGCCGCTTGCCGCGCTTGCCGACGAGGATGACGACGGCGACCATGATCGGGCGCGGGACCTCTACGAACACGGCGAAATCAAAGGACTTGCCAAAATCCTGGACATCGTTCGCGCCCAAACGCCCGGCGATGTCGTCGCGGTCGACCTCATCCGCCTCGGCGACAAATGGGTCTATCGGTTCCAGATCATCGTCGCGGATGGCCGTCGCAAGATCGTCGACGTCGACGCTGATGCCGCCGTCATCATAAGGGGCGGGGAGGGTGACTGATGAAGATTCTCCTTGCTGAAGACGAGCCGCGCATCGCGGCCGACATTGCGGCTGCCCTGAAGGCATCCGGGATGGCGGTCGATATCGTGCGCGATGGCGAAGCTGCATGGTTCTCGGGCGATGTCGAAACCTACGACGCTGCCATTCTGGATCTCGGATTGCCCAAGCTCGACGGCCTCACTGTCCTGAAACGCTGGCGGGCCAATGGCCGGCGGTTTCCCGTTCTCATCCTGACGGCCAGGGGCATGTGGACGGAGCGTGTCGAAGGCATCAATTCCGGCGCCGATGACTATCTCCCCAAGCCTTTCGAAATGGAAGAACTGCTTGCCCGGCTGCGGGCAATTCTGCGGCGCTCGACGGGGCAGGCGGCGCCGGTCTTGAAGTCCGGGCCTCTGCTTCTGGACACGCGCCAGATGCGTATCTCGCTGCGCGGCATTCCCGTTTCGCTTTCGCCGCTGGAGTATCGGCTCCTGGCGTTCCTGATGCATCATGCCGGGAGCGTGGTCGCGCCCACCGAACTGGCCGAGCACCTGTATGATTCAGGCAATGACCGCGATCCGAACACGATCGAGGTCATTGTCGCGCGCCTGCGCCGCAAGCTTGGCAGCGACGTCATCGAAACGCGACGTGGTTTCGGGTATCTGATACCCGATGAGCCCACTTGATGGGCAACTCGATCCGCTTCAGGCTCTGGTTGGCGGCGACGGTCTCGATCCTCATCGCACTTGCCGTTGCGGGAGTAGGGCTGCGCTATCTATTCGAGTTGAATGTCGAACGGCGCGTCGTCAGTGAGCTGACCGTCGACCTCAACGACCTGATCGGCGCTACCGCATACGGCCCCGACGGCCGCCTTTCGGTCCAGGCAGCCTTGACCGACCCGCGCTTTTCCATTCCCTTGTCCGGTCATTACTGGCAGGTGGAGGACGTTGGCTCCGGCACCCTTGTCCGCTCGCGTTCACTATGGGATGCAACCCTTGCCCTGCCGGCCCTCGGAACCGGTGGCGAACTCAGGGAATTCAAGGAATTCAAGGGGCCCGACGGGGAGCTGGCCATCGCCGTCGAGCGCATGGTCACCGATGTCGACGGCCGATCGTTTCGCGCCATCGTCGCGGAAAACCATCGCGGCGTGGAACTGGCGGTCAGTGAATATGTCCGCGATCTTGCGCCGGCCCTGATCCTGCTTGCTCTCGCTCTGATGGCGGCATTCTTCATCCAGATCACCGTCGGTCTTGCTCCGCTGGAAGGCCTGCGGGTCGCGGTTCGAAACGTGATTTCACAGCGAGCCGCGCGATTGGATGTAGCGGCGCCGAGCGAGGTGCAGCCGCTTGCCGATGAAATAAATCGGCTGCTCGACGCCCAGGAAAAGGCGCTGGCGCGCGCCCGATCCCGCGCGACAGATCTGGCGCATGGCCTCAAGACACCGCTGCAGATCCTGTCGGCCGACATTCGCACCTTGCGCAAGAAGGGCGAGACGAGCCTGGCCGATGAAATCGAGAAGAGCACGGCGGCGATCCGACGCCACGTCGAGCGGGAACTTGCGCGCGCCCGCCTCGCACCCGGCGTATCGGCCAAGGCCTTTTGCCGCATTCGGGAAACGGCGGCGGGCGTCATTGCCGTGGTCAAACGCACGCCAGGCGGCGAGCAGCTTTCGTTCAAGATGGACATTGCCGACGATCTGATGGCGTCAATCGATGAAGGCGACCTGTCCGAAATCCTCGGCAATCTGGTCGAGAACGCGGTGCGCTACGCAAAATCCGAGGTGCGGGTCGGTGCATCCGCGACTTCCGGCGGAGTCGTCATTGCCGTCGCGGACGACGGACCTGGTATTCCTGAATCGGATCGGCAATCCGCCCTGTCCCGTGGTGTCCAGCTGGACAGCAAAGGTGGCAGCAGCGGCCTTGGCCTCGCCATCGTCTCGGACATTGTCGAAGCCTACGGCGGACGCCTTGACATGGCCAACGCCAACCCCGGCCTGGTCGTGACTATTTCCTTGCCACGACACCGTTGACCCCCGCTTCACGCAAACCCCGGGAAGTAGTCGACCTTTATCCGCGAGCGGCGAACACCCATCGCGCGAAGCTTCTGGCGCAACGCCTTGACCATCGCCTGAGGGCCGGAGATGTAGAACGTCCGCTCAAGGTAGTCGGGTATGGCCAAGCGGATCAAACGCTCGTCGATATAGCCGGGATACTGGCCGCGTTCACCACCGCGGGCAACGGCATGAACCGTCCGGATGCCGAGTTCTCGCCTGGCGGCGCCGAGCACGTCGCGATAGGCAATGTCCTGCTGGCCTTCGGTCCCATAGAGGATGACGATCGGCCGTCTTTCCTTCCGGTCGACAAGATGTTGCAGCATGGAGCGGAACGGCGTGATGCCGATGCCTCCGGCAAGAAAGGCAATCTTGGTGTCGGGCTTGGCGGGCAACGTGAAGCTTCCGGCCAATTGCGCGGCGTGAATCCGGTCGCCAGGCTTGAGGGTCATGAGTTCGCGCTTGAAGGCGCTGGATTCGGGATAGAACTTGACGCCGAGGCGAACCGTTTCCTCCGTGGGTGCGGAGGCGATCGTGAAGTAGCGCCTGTTGCCGCGATTGTCGGAGCGGTCGAGGCCAAGCGTCCATTCAAGATACTGGCCAGCCTGGAAGGCAAGCTTTCGCTGTGACCGGAAGATGAAATCATAGCTGTCGACAGCCGAGCGCTCGATGCGTTCCAATGTCAGCACGAAGCGTCCCCTCGGGCCGGCGGCATAGGCAAACAGATTGCCTGCCAGCAGTGCCAGTTCCGGCGTGAAATAGAACGAGCCGATATGGATGTTCGGGGCGAACAGGAAGCCGACGATGGCCGCGAAGGCGATGCGCGGCAAACGCGTCGTCGGCGCCGTCAATGGCTCCGTCAGCATCACGAAGGCAAAGAACAGCAGCGGCGAGGATGTCAGGGTTTCCTTGAGCGCGACGCCATATTGTGTGGGATCGGTGGTAGCCAGGATAGTCGCCAGCGCGACGGCAACGAAGGTCGCGAAAAGATCCAGCCGGCGCAGCTTCCGGACAATGAGGATGCCTCCGACCAGCACGACGGGGAGCAGCCACAAATTGCCGCCGACCCACCAGGTCGCCGGCTTGTCGAGCAGGAATGCCGACAATGCCACGCCCAGGGCAGCCGGATTGAACAGGTGCTTTCTGCCGACGGCGAAGATGAACTTGGACGAGATCGCCCAGACGCAGGCGAATGCCACGGCGCCGATGCCCGCAAGATCGGTGACGGCCACCGGGTCGAGGATAAGCGCCAGGATAAGCGCGGTGATGTAGACCGACTCGCTGTTGGCCGGCACTTCGAAGACGCGGGCGAAGACCTTGTTGGCGATCCAGCATGCCGCCAGCGCCAGGGCCGTGGTGAAGGCGAGCGCGACAGGATCATGCGGCACCAGGCCGGCAAATCCGAACACCAGGGCCGTGGCCACCAAAGCCATGAGATAATACAGGATCAACCTGTACATGGTCAGCCGGTCGAGAAATCGGTCAATGGTCTTGATCATGGCGTGCAAAGTGCTCCGAAGCCGCTCGTCGGCGTGGCACGGCCATCGATGTCGACGACGTAGCCTTCGAGACCAGGCGTTTGCTCGAGAAAAAGGATGCCGTCCCGGCCCATGGCGAAGGCCGCGGTGGCGAAACGATCCGCTTCGAGGACATCCGCCCCGATCACCGTCAGACTGACGATGTCGGCGATCGGGGTGCCAACCCCATGCGGATTGTAGATATGCTGGCCGCGTACATAAGTGCCGGACGTCGCGACGCCGCGCCCGCGCGGGTAAACGATCTTGATGACCTCATCCGCATTGAAGGGATTGCGGATGCCCACGCTCCAGTCATTTCCTTCGCCGTTCTTCCCGGACGCCTGGATGTCGCCGCCGGCCTCGATGAAGAAATCGCTGACCCCGCCCTGTCGAACGATTTCGGCCGCGTTGCGGATGGCCCAGCCCTTGACGATGCCGGACGGATCAAGGGAACCGTCAGGCTTGCGGATATCGAAGTATCCGTCCGTCTCGTTCTTCGTCTGTTCGGCGAGCGCCAGCACTTCCATCATCTCGCCGCTCCAGTCCCTGACCGGAACGTCGCCCCGGTTGATGGCGGAAATCTCGCTGTCGGTCCTATACGTGCTGAAGCGTCGATCGATGTGCTCGAAATAGTCGAAGACCTTGTCGATCAACGCGTGCGACGCGCCGCCGACATCGACGGTGACGGGCATGCCCATCAAAATCCGTGTTTCGCGCATGAATTACGACGAAGCTTTCTTCAGCGCGCCGCCGAGCGACTGGATGAAGGCCCTGCTGGTCAGCGTCGCGCCCGAAATGATGTCGACATGGGCGCTTTGCGCGCTGATCGCCTCGTCGCGCAGCATCGGCAGTGCCTGCCGGTTGATGCTGACGGACGTGCGGCGGTCAGATGGGTATTTCAGCACTTTCAGCGCCGTCAGGCGACCGCCCTGGATGGAGGCCTGAATCTGGATGGGCCCGTAATAGGCATCCGCGACGGGACCAGTGTAGGTGCCATCGACGAAGCCATGCGCGGCCGGCTTCGTGCCGGCATTCACGGTCGCCTTCATGCCTGTGCGGATGACGCGGGCGGTTGCTTCCGCATAATCCGGCCGCGGTTGCGGAATGGGTATGTAAACGGCCGGGGTAATGACGAAGGATGGCGCTTCAGGCGCGGGAACGGCGGCGGCCGGTACCGTTGCGGCGCCAGCCGGTATTGGCGCCGGGGCGAGTGCCCGCGAAACCTGCGCTTGCTTTGCGACGGGTTCCAGCTTCGGTGTGGGTGCTGCGATGGCGGCCGTCGTTTCCCTGCCAATCGCCGGCGGAGTGTTGAACCGGGGCTCGAGCCGGACGCTCTGCTGGCGAATGACAGGCATGGTCGGAGCCGGGGCGTTGTCAGTTGGCGCGGCGGGGATTACCGGCTGCGCGGTATCTCCCTCGGCGGCGTCGGCTGGTTGCGCCGAGCCCAGCATGTCGTCCGCAGGGGCCGTACCGGCCTGTTCCCATACATAGGCGCCGGAGGCGGCGATGACAAAAAGTGACAAGGCAATCTGCTTCATTTGCATTGCATTCCAGGTTGCACTGGCGAATCCGTTTCGGATCGCTTCAAGCGCAATATCTCACGCCAGAGCTGACAATTGGCTGTCAGGGGCGCGGCCACGCCATTAGCGAGGGTGCTGGTCTCGGCGGCGGCATGACTTGTTGCCGTCGTGTCCATTGCCTCTCTGCTGTTCCTTGCGGTGTTGGATGCACTCGGTGCGCTGGAGCCGGCGGCGTTGCATTCTGGGGCGCGCGGGCAATGGCATTGACTGCCGGAATCGGTGCCGTCGTTGGTATTGCCATCCGACCCAGTGTCCGAATTGCGTCGGACTCGGCGGCTCCGCGGAGGTCCTCGCATTGACCGTTTCCCAAACTCGTAGGGTCTGGCCGGGGGAGCCCGTTCGGGCTCCTCTACAGTCCTTCAAGTTGCGAAAGCGCAACGAAGGCAGGACGCGCTGGACATATAAATGCGTTTTGTGGAGGCGAAAGTTCGACCATGAAGCAAGCCAGTTCTATCAATCCCGACATGGTCGTCGACGAGATCATGAGGCGATGGCCGGCAACGGTGGCAGTGCTGTTGAGATACAGGATGCTTTGCGTCGGCTGTCCGATCGGCACTTTCCATACCGTGACGGAGGCATGCCGAGAACATCAGATCGACGAGCGCGACTTTCTTTTCGAATTGGAATCGGTTGTTCGAGGAGACCGGTGATGGTCAGCCCTTGTCCCGGTTCTCGGCCAGGACCACCAGGCGATGCGGGTCCTTGACCGTGACTTTCTGGCGCCCGCTGACAATGATCCCCCTCTCTTCCCACTTGCTGAGCAAACGGCTGACGGTGTGAAGGGTCGTGCCAGTCATCTCGGCAATGTCCTGCCGCGAGATCGGGAAGTCGATTTCGATGCCACTGTCGGTCTTTCGGCCGGTCTGGTTCGCCAGTCGCAGCAGCGCATGCGCGACCCGCTGCTCCACCTGCTCCGTCGACATCTCCATCACCCGCGTCTGGGTTTCCTGCAGCCTGTTCCCAACCGTCCTGTAGGTGGTCGCCCCAAACGCAGGGAACCGCCGCGCCAGCTCCGGCCAAAGCGCGTTGGGCCAGGCCAGCACCACACAGTCCACAGCGGCGACTGCGCTGGCGGGATAGGTCGTCCGGCCAAGCGCCGCGGCCACGCCAAAAATCTCGCCTTCGCTGATGTACCTGGCGATGACCTGCTGTCCGTCCGGCGTGGTGCGGACGACGCGTATGTGCCCCGCGATCAGAACGAAAAAGGAATGGGCGTCGGTTTCCTGCTCGAAGATCGCCGTGTCCTTGGCATAGCGTGACGATCTCGCGCTTCGGAGAAGCTCGATCTGCTCGTCGGGCGTCAGTTCCCGGAACAGCGGCAGTCGCGAAATCAGCGATCGGTCCAGCGCAGCCAAGCGGATCCCCCACGGCCTGTTCCGCACCAGTCGTGCGGGAAACCTTTCTACCCCGAGTTTGCGCCAGCGCAAATTCTGCCGGCGCATATCAGGCTAAATGGCATGGAACGGCCAATGCCGCGAAGTCGAAACAAAGGACAAATCGATGAAACTCTCCATCCTCGCTGCCGCAATCTCCATCCTCGCGCTTGCCACCGGCGCAAGCGCCGAAGAGCACGTGGTGCAAATGCTCAACAAAGGCGAAAAAGGCGCAATGGTTTTCCAGCCAGACTTCATCAAGGCCGCACCCGGCGACACCGTCAAGTTCGTGCCGACCGACAAGACGCACGACGCTGAGTCGATCAAGGGCATGCTTCCGGATGGCGCTGAACCGTTCAAGGGAAAGCCCAGCGAGGAAATCACCGTCACACTGACCAAGGAGGGCGTCTACGGTGTCAGATGCGCACCCCACTATGGCATGGGCATGGTCGCGCTGATCGTTGTCGGCAAACCGGTCAACCTCGATGCCGCCAAGGCGGTCAAGCACCCAGGCAAGGCAAAGACGGTGTTCGCCGACCTGTTCAGCCAGATCCCGGCCAACTGACCGGCAATCGATACAGCCATGCCTGTCGGCATCAGCTGGCAGGCCAGGGCCGGACGGACCGAGGGCGGCGGTTCATCCGGCCCTTTTCATTTGAGGATGCAAGTCATGGGAATTCCACGCCTGCGGGCCTACACCGGGCCGGCGTTTCTTTCCTACGGGTTCAGGCCCTTTTTCTTCCTGGGGTCGCTCTATGCCGGGCTCTCCATTCTGCTTTGGCTGCCGATCTATGCGGGCGAACTCGACGCCCACAGTGCATTCGTTCCCGTCGACTGGCATGTCCACGAGATGTTGTTCGGCTATCTGCCGGCGATCGTTACCGGCTTCCTGCTGACCGCCATCCCGAACTGGACCGGCCGGCTGCCTGTGCAAGGCTTGCCATTGCTGGCATTGGTTGTCCTGTGGATTGCCGGTCGTGCCGCAGTTTTCTTCTCGGCGGATATCGGCTGGGAAGCAGGCGCCCTGATCGACGGAGCGTTTCTGCTCGCGGTCACCGCGGCGGCGGCACGCGAAATTGTCGCCGGACGCAACTGGCGCAACCTCAAGGTGCTGCTCCCGCTTGCCGTTCTGGCTTGCGCCAATGGCGTGTTTCATATCGAGGCACATATTCATGGCACATCGGACATCAGCCGAAGGCTCGGCATGGCTGCGGCGATCATGCTCATCTCGCTCATCGGCGGGCGTATCATCCCGAGCTTCACGCGCAATTGGCTCGTCCGCGAAAATCCTGGCAGGCTTCCCGCCCCTTTCGGTCGTTTTGACATCGCATCGATAGCCATCTCGGCCATTGCACTGGGAGCATGGACATTCGCCCCGGAAAGCATCGTCTCCGCGCTGCTGCTGGCGACCGCCGCAATTGGCCAGGCATGGCGTTTATCACGATGGACCGGCGAGCGTACCTTGCGGGATCCGCTCGTGCTGATACTTCATCTCGCCTACGCCTTTGTGCCGGTCGGCCTTGCCCTGGTCTCGGCGTCGATCTTCTTCCCAGGCGCCGTGCCGGCGGCGGCGGGACTGCACGCACTCGGAACCGGTGCGGTTGGCTCGATGACGCTCGCCGTGATGATCCGCGCAACGCTCGGGCACACCGGACGAGAGCTCAAGGCTGGAAGAGGCGCCTCGTTTGTCTTCGTAGCCATCCTTCTCGCGGGACCGCTGAGAATCCTGGCCACTTTTGTTCCCTATGGGGTGATGATCGACATTGCCGGCACCGCGTGGGTGGCGGCATTTGCCGGCTTCCTGGTGACCTATGGAATCGCGTTGTTGACGCCAAAGGCACGGTGAGCGGCGCAGCGGCAGGCGGGCTCGTGACGGGTCGAAAAGACGTTGATGTGCCTGTTCAGGCGATGCCCAGCCAGCTGAAAATCTGGTTCGCCCATCCCGCATGGTCCCGGATCAACCTGAATCCCAGATTGTCGGGAGGCGTTCCGACGGCACAGCCTCCGCTTTTCCCGTCGCTGACGAAGTTGGACATATAGGCTCTGTGACGCCCTTCAAGGACATGGACGCCGCAATTGTCCACCGAACTAGCAACACCGCTGCCATCGGCAGCCAACGTTGTGCGGACATAGCAGGTCGACGTCCATTCCCAGACGTTGCCGGAGAAGTCGGCGAGGCCTCGGGAATTCACTCCGAAGGAGCCACGGCTCCTGGGCAGGGGGTCCGGTTTGATCTTGAGCTCCACCTCGGCCTTGTAGCTGGTCAGCCAGCGCCTGGCGGGGTTGTTGGCGTCGTCTTCCACGCCCTCGAATTCGCCAGCGAACCGCTCAGCCGCGGCAAAGGCCCATTCCTCGTCGGATGGCAACCGCCAGTGGTCGCCGGTCACTTCCGAATACCACCGGGCATAGGCGTCGGCGTCGAGATAGCTCACTCCGGTCACGGGAGCATCGCTCGGGACCGCGCGTGTCTCCTGTGGTGGCTGACAGCCGCCGGCCGCGACACAGGCCGCATAGTCGCCGACGCTGACTTGATAGGTCATGATTTCGAGAGGCTTGTCGAGTTGCCGCTCGAGACGGGGATTGCCTTGCGGGCGTCCGCCCTTCAGGAACTCGCCGGGCATCGGGTAGGTGATCGCACCGGGAAGCAAGGTCGTCATGGCAACGGGGTCGGACTGTCGATGCCCGCCGACTGCTTGTATCGACAGTCCTACCGGCACGGTTGCGGCCGCCATGGCGACCGACACAAGCTTCAAGATGGAAAGCGACATTGTTTTTGTCCAAGCCCGGACAGCATCGCTGTCCGGGCAGTTTTCGGTATCATCAGTTCACGGCGATGGGTTTCGGCGCCTCGACCTGCGTCATCAGGTCGTCATTCCACGTGCCCTCGACCATGAAATGAGCGGTCGCTCCGAGTTCCACGGCCTCGATCAGATTGTGATTGACGTAGGCGTAGATGCCCGGCTGCAGGAACGTATAGAGCGCCGAACCCGCCGAGCCGCCACGGATGAACCAGGTTTCCAGATCCTTTGCCGGCGGATTGGCGAATTTGCCTTGCTCCCACACATAATCACCGTGCCCGCCGATCAGGTGCGGCCGCGTATCGCGGTTGGCCTGCGAATGGACGATCAACACGGTCTCGCCGACCTTCGCCTTCATGGCGTTGTCGCCGGTCAGCGAACCGACCTTGCCGTTGAACACGACATGCGTCGGGATCAGCCCGCGCATCACCTTGACGATGTCGTCGTAACCGTCGCCGGCCGACTCGTAGCTCTTGAAATTGCCCTTCTCGTCGCGCGGGATGTAGAAGTCGCTCTCGCCGATGTAGAAGATCCTGTCGTATTTGACCGGCTTGCCCTGGTCGTTCCTCAGGCCATCGCGCGGCAGGACCATGATCGCGCCGTTCATGCCGGAGACGACATGCCACGGGATCATCGGGCCGCCGGGCGCGCAGTGATAGACGAACGTTCCCGTCCGGGTTGCCTTGAAGCGCAGGGTCACCTGTTCGCCGGGGTTGATCAAGGTGAGGCCGCCGCCGCCGAGCGCACCGGTCGCGGCGTGGAAGTCGATGTTGTGGGCGAGGGAGTTGGTATCGGGATTGATGAGCGTCAGTTCGACATAGTCATCCTGATGCACGACCATCAGCGGGCCAGGAATCGAGCCGTTGTAGGTCATCGCATTGAGCTTTGTGCCGTCGGCGTCGATGACAACGGGCTTTTCCTCGATCGTCATGGTGAATTCGACGATCTTCGGTCCTGTCTTGGCTACCTGATCGTGCGGATGGACGAAAGGCGGCGCCACGAGCTTGATCTTTTCGCGCGGCAGCGCCTTGATGTCAGCTTGTGTGACCGTTGCGGAAAATGCCGGCATCGCCGCCACGGCGGCAGCGCCAATGGCTGCTCCGAAGAGGGCTTCGCGTCGCGTGAACATGTTAGTCTCCTGTCTCTCTCAACCGTTGCTGATGAGCAGAAGATACCCGAGATGACGCAGCGTCTCTTTGCGTTGGCGCAAACTGGGTGAGTTTCATTAGTTGGTCGGCATGAGCCCTCGACCAAGGGCAATCGTGCGCATCACATGGCGCGGAGCGCTGGCATTGTGCCGACGGACGACATCGGTGCTCTTGGGTGCCCTTGTCGGCCAAGCCACCCGGATCAGAGGTCCGGCTTGTCGTCCCGATCGATTAGGATCCGCTCGGCGGCTCCGTCGAGGTCCTCGTATTGACCGCTCCTCACGGCCCACAGGAAGCCAGCCAGGCCCAGCGCGCCAAGAAAGAGGGCCACGGGTATGAGGTAGACAAGCGTCGTCATGAGGATTGTGCCAGCTGGCCGACCCCGCCGCGCCTGTCCCGCCGCGCGTCTTGCGCCGGTGCGTTTGCCACAAAGCCTTGCAGGCGCAGCGCATTTCCGATCACAAGCAGCGACGAGGCGGACATGGCGATCGCCGCGATCAGCGGCGTAACGTGGCCCAGGATGGCGATCGGTACCGCTACGGCATTGTAGACGATCGCGATGGCGATGTTCTGACGGATCAGGCTTCCCGCCTTGCGCGAGACGTCCACGGCAAGCGGCACGGCCAGAAGGCTTTCGCGCAGGAACACGAAATCCGCAGCGCTGCGGCCGATGTCGGCGGCGGTGGCCGGAGCGATCGAGACATGCGCCGCGCTCAGTGCCGGCGTGTCGTTGAGCCCATCGCCGACCATCAGGACCTTGTGTTCGGCTTTCGCCAGGGTTTCGATGTGCTCGACCTTGCCGGAAGGGAGCAGGGCCGGGACGAAGCTATCTATGTTCAGCATCTCCGCGACTTTGCCACAGGCCCCGGCGGTATCCCCCGAGAGCATCTCGACCGACACCCCGGCATCCCTCAATTCCAGTATGGCTGCCCTGGCGTCGGCACGCAACGCATCCTCGAAGTCGAAGGTCGCAACAATGATCCCGTCTTTCGTCAGAACCGTTCCGCCATGGCCATGTCTGCCTTCTCCGCCGGTTCGCGCCTTCCATCCAGCCCATCCGCGTCGGCCCAATCGCCAGGTGCTTCCAGCCGCGCTGGCCTCAATCCCGAAACCAGGGTGCTCGCTGACAGATTCGAGCTTCGGCCGGCCTGCGAGACCTGCAAAGCCGGCTATGGCCTTTGAATATGGGTGACGCGAATGCGCGGCCATGTCGGCTGCGATGGCCAGCATGGCCGGATCGATCGCCGACGCATTGATGAGACGGGGCTGTCCGAGCGTGAGCGTGCCGGTCTTGTCGAACACCGCCGTATCAATCGCTGCCAGGCGTTCCATGGCCGAACCGTCCTTGACCATGATGCCGTTTTCGAACAAGCGCCGCGCCGCCACCACCTGCACGATCGGTACGGCGAGGCCGAGCGCGCACGGGCATGTGATGATGAGAACGGCGATGGCGATGGTCATCGCCCGATGCCAGTCACCGGTCGCCGCCATCCAGCCAAGGAATGTCACGAACGCGGTGAGATGAACCACCGGAGCATAGAGCGCCGAAACGCGGTCGGCGATGCGGCGGTAGTGCGCGCGGCCGCCCTCGGCGGCTTCCATCAGCCGAACCATTTCCGCCAGGAAAGAATCCTTCGCGGCGGCTGTCGCCTGGACTGTCAGCGGGCCGGTAAGGTTGAGCACGCCGGCCTGCACGGACTCGCCCGGCGCCGCGTTTCTGGGCGTGCTCTCGCCGGAAACCAGAGAGCAGTCCAGATCCGACGATCCCCGAATGATCTTTCCGTCGACAGGAATCCTTTCGCCGGCTGCGATCAGCAGCTGCATGCCTGGTTCGATCTCGCCAATCGGCAGGTAGTCGCGCGCGCCATCGCCGCGCACCACCATGGCGCCACGCGCCGCCAGTTGTGACAGGCCTTTCACGGCGGTTCGGGCTCTTTCGCGCATCACGTGATCCAGCGTGCGGCCGATCAACAGGAAGAACAGCAACGATACCGACGCATCGAAATAGGCGTGGTCGCCATGGTTGATCGTCTCGTAGAGGCTCATGGCGTAGGCGAGCGAGACACCGACCGCGATGGGCACGTCCATGTTCATGCGGCCGTGGCGCAGCGCATTCCAGGCCGAGCGGAAGAAGATGCCGCCGGCGAAGGCAAGCGCCGGGATGGCGATCAGCGCCGAGACCCAGTGGAACAGATCGCGGGTCGGGCCTTCAGCACCGGACCAGACCGAAACCGAGAGCAGCATGATGTTGCCGGCCGCAAAACCGGCAACCGCGACGGCGCGGATCAGCTCCGAAAGCGTCTTGTCCTTTTCATCGACCTCGGGGGCGAACAGATGCGCCTGGTAGCCGAGCCGCCCAAGCGCGGCGACGAGCGGCGGAACGTCGTCGCCACGCCACTGGACCGAAACCCGTTTGGTCGACAGGTTGACACGAGCGCTCTCCACGCGATCGAGCTTTCCCAACGCCGTCTCGATTGATTGGATGCAGGCTGCGCAATGAACCGTGGGGACTGAAAGGTCGGTCTGGTTGAGACCGTCACCAAGCGATCGGCTCGCCAGCTTGATCTCCTGGCTCGACGGTAGGACGGATGTGCCGCTGTCCATATCCAGCGCCATTTCCGCGCCCGGCGCACAACAGCTCATTGCAGCGCTCCATGGGAAATCATGATCCTACGGACCTCGCGATAGGGTTCCGCGAGACCGGCATCGGCGTCCACTTCGACGATCCAGACGCCGTCCTTTGGCATGTGCTGGGCGGCGAATTCCTGGCCAGTGGCGAGGGCGAGCGTGACGGATTTGTCCTCTTTCTCGTAAGCCGGATGGCGAAACAGCACCTTGACACCATGCAAGGCAACCGGCTTGCCGGCGGCATCAGTGAGGCTGTAGCGGACCTCGCCCCAGGCGATGGTCAGCTTGCCGGTCCAGCCGAGGGCCGCCTGCGCCCGCCCTTCCTCTGCCTTTTTGTTGAACTGCTGGCTCGCTACGTAGGTGTTCTCGACCACGAGACCAGTCCAGCTTGTGTTGGCGAGCGTCGCCAGGGTCAGATTGACCGCGAGGATCACGCCGAAAAAGGCAAGGATGACGGCCAACATGTGCTTGCCGGTGAATTCGCGGGGCCTCTGCGCCTTGGCGGTCATCTGGCGATCTCCGGTGCGTTGAAGGTGGCGGTGTACTCGTCCGACTCGAAACTCGCCTTGTCCTCGACCCGGAACTTGAAGGTCTGCGCCGTGCCCTGGATCTGACCCGCCGGCTGGCGCACGAAAACCTTCAGCATCTTCAGCCGGTCGGGCTCGACCGAAATCGGGACGGAACGACCAACGGGCAGATCCATGCCAACGACGCTCATCTCGGCTCCCTGCAAGCCTTGAATGGTGACGACGATCGTCCTTGGCTCGGGGATCATGTTGAGCAGTTTGACGGTGTAACCGTTGCGGATCGAACCGTCGGACAGCGTGACGAACTGCGGATTGCGGTCATGCAGCACGTTGACTTCGAGCCGGTCGCGCGTCAGCAGCGAATAGAGCAGGCCCAAGCCGATCAGCGACCACATAGCCATGTAGACGTAAGTGCGCGGCCGGAAGATCTTGCGGATATGAAAATGGGCCACCTTGTCGGAGAACGTGCCATCCGCCGCCCTGACCAGCGACGGATTGACGGAACTGGAACCGCCCGCGGTCGCCAGCGTCATGTTGGCGTTGTAGTCGGAGAGCGTCGCGTAGGAGATCAGCCCGCGCTCCCTGCCGAGCTTGTCCATGACGCCGTCGCAGGCGTCGATGCAAAGCGCGCAGGTGATGCATTCGAGTTGCTGGCCATCGCGAATGTCGATTCCCATCGGGCAGACCGCGACGCAGGCATTGCAGTCGACGCAGTCGCCGACGGGCTGCCCTGCGGCAAGGACCTTCTTGGCGTGACGCGAGCGCGGTTCGCCGCGCCAGTCATTGTAGGTGACGGTGAGGGAATTCTCGTCGAGCATGGCCGCCTGGATGCGCGGCCATGGGCACATATAGGTGCAGACTTGCTCGCGCATCAGCCCGCCGAACGTATAGGTCGTCGCCGTCAGCACGGCGACGGTGATGTAGGCGACGGGCGCCGCGGTGCCGGTAAAGAGCTCGACAGCCAGCGTCGGCGCATCGGCGAAATAGAAAATCCAGGCGCCGCCGGTCGCCGCGCCTATGACCAGCCAGATGGCGTGTTTCGATACCCGCAGCACGAGCTTGCGGACGGTCCAGGGCCCGGCATCGAGCTTCATGCGCGCGTTGCGATCGCCTTCGATGGCCCGCTCGACGACCAGAAACAGATCGACCCATACGGTCTGTGGGCATGTGTAGCCGCACCAGGCACGCCCGACTGTCGACGTGATCAGGAAAAGGCCGACGCCGGCCATGACCAGCAGGCCGGCCACATAGTAGAACTCCTGCGGCCATATCTCGATGAAGAAGAAGTAGAAGCGCCGGTTGGCGAGATCGAGCAGCACGGCCTGGTCCGGGGCGAATGGGCCACGATCCCACCGCAACCACGGCGTCAGATAATAGATGCCCAGCGTGATCGCCATCACCAGCCACTTGAAGCGGCGAAAGCTGCCTGAGGCGCGTTTCGGGAAGATCTTCTTGCGTGCCGCGTAAAGTGGCTGACGGGTCTTGGCGGAGTTGACCGCCTCGGCTTCGAGCCGTTCTACCTGTGTGTTGTCCAGCACGAGTATCTCCAATCGCGCAACCGATGGTTTGCCGTGCAGCCGGACATTCCCGATTCTACTGGCGTCCTGAGTGCCGCGCGTCGGCGAAGCTTTGCCGCATGGCAAGCTGCACCGCGTTGATGCAAGTCAAACCGGGTTGCCGGAATGCAAATCGAGGCCCGGCTGAGCCGGGCCTCGTCGCCTGGGCGATGATGGCCAGAGAATGGACCCCCGCTTCCTATTCTCCACCGCCAAGCGAATGCACATAGACCGCCAGCTCCTTGACCTTGGTTTCGCCCAGGCGCGCGCCCCAGGCCGGCATCACGCCATGTTTCGGCGCGCGAACCTGGGCGGCGATGGCTGTTTCGCCGGGTCCATAGAGCCAGATCGCATCGGTCAGGTCGGGGGCGCCGAGTTCCTTGTTGCCTTTCGCGTTGTCGCCGTGACAGGCCACGCAATTTTCCGCAAAGACCTTGGCGCCGGGCGCGACCAAAGCTTGGTCGCTGACAGGGCCTGACAGGCTGGCGACGTAGGCGCTGACCTGTTGGATCTGGTCGCCGGTGATGACGTCGCCAAAGGCCGGCATTTCCGACACGCGGGTATCCGTATCGGACGCGAAGCGGATGCCGTGCGTGATCGTTTGCTGGATCTGCTCGGCCTTGCCGCCCCACAACCAGTCGTCGTCGTTCAGGTTCGGAAAGCCCTTGGACCCTTGGGCGCCGGAGCCGTGGCACTGCACGCAATTGACCTTGAACGCGGCGCCACCGGCGGCGATGGCGAATTCGCGCAACGCATCGTCGGAGGCGATCTCGGACACGGTTTTCGATTGAATTGCCGCGACATACTTGCCCTTGGCAACCTCGGCCGCTGCCAGCTCGTTCCCGACGTCGTTACGGCTCGAATAGCCGAGCACACCCTTGGTTGCCGAGGTCAGCATCGGCCATGCCGGGTACGCAATGGTATAGCCGATCGCCCAGACAATGGTGATATAGAATGTTATGATCCACCAGCGCGGAAGCGGATTGTTGAGCTCCCTGATGCCGTCCCACTCATGGCCAGTGGTCGAGACGCCAGTGACCTCGTCGATATGCTCGTTGCTCATCGTCAATCGTCCTTGAGAGGAATACGGGCGGCTTCGTCCGCTTGGCCGCGGCTGCCGGGGCGGAATGCGAAGGCGACTGCGCCGACAAAGAAAAGCGCCATGGCAACCAGGCCCCAGCTGTCAGCGAACTCTCGCATCAAATTGTAATCCATCGATAAAACTCCTCAGCGATAGCCGGCGGCTTCGTCGTAGTTCTTGAAATCGACCAAGGTGCCGAGCATCTGCAGATAGGCGACGAGGGCATCCATTTCGGTGACCTGTTGCGGGTTGCCGTCGAAGTCGCCGATCTTGGCCTTGGGGTAGCGGGTCTCGAGGCCGGATGTGTCGGCATTGGGATCGGACTGCGTCATCAGGTCGGCGTTGGCGTGAGCGATCATGTCATCGGAGTAGGGGACGCCGACCCGCCTGTTGGCGACCAGATGTGTCGAGAAATCCTTCACCTCGATCGGCCTGTCCTTCAGGAACGCGTAGCTCGGCATGATCGATTCCGGCACCACCGAACGCGGATCCGTAAGGTGCTGAACGTGCCATCCATTCGAGTAGCGGTCGCCGACCCGGGCAAGGTCCGGCCCGGTTCGCTTCGATCCCCACTGGAAAGGATGATCGTACATCGACTCGGCCGCCAGGCTGTAGTGACCGTAGCGTTCGACTTCGTCGCGGAACGGCCTGATCATCTGGCTGTGGCAGAGGTAGCAACCTTCGCGCACATAGATGTTGCGTCCGGCGAGTTCGAGCGGCGAATAAGGCCGCATGCCCTCGACCTTTTCGATCGTATTGTCGAGATAGAAGAGCGGTGCGATCTCGACGATGCCGCCGACGGTCACCACAAGAAGAGAGCCAACGAGAAGAAGCGTGGCGTTCTTCTCGATGATTGCGTGTTTGTCCATCAAGCCCATTTTCTGGCTCCTTATTCGGCAGGCTGAAGGGCGGGAACGGAGCCGGGCATTGGCTCCTCCTCGCGCTGGTGTCCGAGGATGGTCATGGTGATGTTCCAGGCCATGATCAGAGCGCCGGAGAGGTACATCGCCCCGCCGATGGCGCGCATGACGTAGTAGGGGTGCATGGCGGCGACGGTTTCAGCGAAGGAGTAGACCAGGAAGCCCTGCTCGTCGTATTCGCGCCACATCAGGCCCTGCATGATGCCGGACACCCACATCACCGCGGCGTAGACGACGATGCCGAGCGTCGCCAGCCAGAAGTGCCAGGTGACCAGCCGCAGCGAATAGAGCCGGTCGCGGTTCCACAGCTTCGGCACCATGTAGTAGATCGCGCCGAACGAGATCATGCCCACCCAGCCGAGCGCACCGGAATGCACGTGGCCAATGGTCCAGTCGGTATAATGCGACAGCGAATTGACCGTCTTGATCGACATCATCGGGCCTTCGAAGGTCGACATGCCGTAGAAGGCGATGGCCATCACCATCATGCGGATGATTGGATCGGTGCGGAGCTTGTCCCAGGCGCCGGACAGCGTCATCAGGCCGTTGATCATGCCGCCCCATGACGGCATCCACAGCATGATCGAGAACACCATGCCGAGCGTCTGCGCCCAGTCGGGCAGGGCGGTGTAGTGGAGATGGTGCGGACCGGCCCAGATGTAGAGGAAGATCAGCGCCCAGAAGTGGATGATCGAGAGGCGATAGGAGTAGATCGGCCGGTTCGCCTGCTTGGGCACGAAGTAATACATCATGCCGAGGAAGCCGGCGGTGAGGAAGAAGCCGACGGCGTTGTGACCGTACCACCACTGCGTCAGGGCATCCTGGACACCGGAAAAAGCGGAATAGCTCTTGGAGCCCAGGAATGAGGCTGGCATCGACAGGTTGTTGACCACATGCAGCATCGCGATGGTGACGATGAAGGACAGGTAGAACCAGTTGGCGACGTAGATATGCGGCTCCTTGCGCTTCAGGATCGTGCCAAGGAACAGGATGAGATAGGCGACCCAGACGATGGTCAGCCAGATGTCCACGTACCATTCGGGTTCGGCGTATTCGCGGCTCTCGGTGATGCCGAGCAGATAGCCGGTCGCGGCCATGACGATGAAAAGCTGATATCCCCAGAACACGAACCAGGCGAGGCCACCGCCAAACAGCCGCGCGCGGCTGGTGCGCTGTACCACGTACAAGGACGTGCAAAGAAGCGCATTGCCGCCAAAGGCAAAGACGACGGCGGACGTGTGCAGTGGCCGCAGCCGGCCGAAGTTCAACCAGGGTTGGATATTGAGGTCCGGATAGGCGAGCTGCAGCGCGATGATCACGCCGACCAGCATGCCGACAACACCCCAGAACATGGTGGCGATGGCGCCGTAGCGGATCGGCCCATCCATGTAGGCCGATGCGTCAACCACGGCCGCCCGCGCGAAACTGGTGTTGCGAAGAAGAACAACGGTAAAGCCCACCAGCACGATGAACAGCACCCACATATGCTGGCGAAAGGGTTCGTCCACGCCGAACCCTGCCGCCACCAGGGCCGCAAACGCAAACAGGCCTAGAGCCACGATTTCAGTGCCGAATTTCATGACATATCCCCGACCTCGGATTCCGATTCGCGGACATCGGTCCGCAACGGCACCATTTAGCAGCGGCTTTGTGGCCGCCTTGATCCATGTCAAAGCTCGGTGCGTTCGGATTGGGCAGCGTCGGTCTCGCAAACGACCGGGAGGCTGCCATTGAACTCGGAGAAAGGGCGAGGATCGCCGCTGTTTGAAAACCGCCGCGAAATTTTCACGCTGGCTGGACGGTCCGACAGGGAAACAGTGCCCGCAGCCGTGATGAGGCGCGCGCATGGCGAGAAACTGCAGCTCTGCGATTCTCTGGAGAAGATCGCCGATGCGTTGCCAGGCGTCGATCCTCTGATGTGTCTCAGCACGGCTAACGCGATCTTGCCGCTTTTGCGCAACATTCATCAATATGAAGAGACGATCATTTTCCCCGCTTACGAAGAGGCGGTGGTCGGCAGCGATGCGAACCTTGCCTCAACCCGGCGGTTGCGGGCCGAACACGTGGAAGACGAGTGCTTTGCCGGCGAGGTGACTGAAATTCTGCTGGCGATCGGTCACGGCGAGCCTGTCGAGAATCCAGAAGCCATAGGCTTTATGCTGCGCGGCTTCTTCGAAAGCATGCGCAGGCACATCGCATTCGAACGCGAGCATGTCTTGCCGATGATCGGGATCGCGGACGCGCGCTAGGCCCCGGAGCGGCGCTCCAGGCGGCTCAGGCTTTCCACCGTCACATGTCGATTGTTTTCGATCCGGACTACCTTCTCCGCACGCAGTCTGGTCAACTGGCGGCTCACCGTCTCGATCGTCAGACCGAGAAAATCGGCGATGTCGGCGCGTGTGAGCGGCAGATCGAAGCTCGTCGAATTGGTGGCCGGATCAGTTGCAGGATCGATATTCCTGGCAATCATCAGCAGAAAGCTCGCCACTTTCTCCGAAGCGGTCTTGCGTCCCAGCGTCACCATCCACTCGCGTGCTTCGTCGAGCTCCTTCAGTGTTTGCTTGAGCAGGCGATGCTCGAGCTCCGGCGACTCCCTCATCATCCTTTCGATGGACGCCTTTGGAAATGAACACAGGGACACGGCTGTTGCCGCTTCGGCGTTGATCTCGCTTTCTACCTTGAAAGGGCGCCCCAGAAAATCGGGGGCGAACTGCAGGCCGACGATCTGCTGGCGTCCATCCGAAAGGCCCTTTGTCAGCTTCACCACGCCGGAAAGCACATTGGAATAGCTGTTGACGGTCTCGGCATCGCCAATCAGTTCTGCTCCTGGTTCAATCGTGTACCTCGATGAGGTCTTGGAGAGCGCGACCAACTGGTCGGGGTCAAGCGCACCGCAAACGCCGCGATGCCTTGCCTCGCAGGATTGGCAAAGCACGGGAATGCCGGCGCTGTGAACATCTTGACGCACTGTCATCGCGGTCGTCCGTGGATCCAGAATGCCGGCAAGATAGCATCGGCCATTGAAAATGCCTTGCGGCAGTTTGTCCGTTGAAGAGGCTTTGACCGAAATCAAGGCATTGGCGTGCCGATGCGGCCATTTCCTCGACCATGCAAACACAAGGATCGTGACATGCGACCGGAACTAGCTGCCAGACTTGGCCAGAACGTGCCGCGCTACACCAGTTATCCGACCGCGCCGCATTTCCATCCGGGGATCGATGCCACTGCCTGTCGAGGCTGGCTGGAAGCGCTCGGGAACGGCGATGAGATTTCACTCTATCTGCATATCCCCTACTGCGACAGGCTCTGCTGGTTCTGCGCCTGCCATACCAAGCAGACACGTCACTATGAACCGGTGACCGCCTATCTCCGTTCGTTGCATGCGGAGATCGCCACGGTTGCCCGTATCGTCGCCGGCAAGGCCGGGGTGCGTGCTGTCCACCTCGGCGGCGGCTCTCCGACGATGCTGAAGCCCGAGGACATGGTGGCGCTGGGTGCGGCATTGCGCGCCAGCTTTGATTTTCTTCCAGACGCCAGGATCAGCGTCGAAATCGAACCTAACGATATGGACGAAGGACGCCTCGACGCACTCGCCGAAATCGGCATGACGCGAGCGAGCCTCGGCGTACAGGATTTCGATCCGAAGGTGCAGAAGGCGATCAACCGCGAGCAGAGCTTCCGGCTGACCAAGGCTGTCGTCGACGGGGTTCGCTCAC
This sequence comes from Mesorhizobium sp. Mes31, assembly GCF_024519675.1. Classification (NCBI taxonomy): domain Bacteria; kingdom Pseudomonadati; phylum Pseudomonadota; class Alphaproteobacteria; order Hyphomicrobiales; family Phyllobacteriaceae; genus Mesorhizobium; species Mesorhizobium sp. Mes31. Next base: position 27,631 of record NZ_JALJRL010000019.1, read on the forward strand.
GCGGTGTCGAGTCCGTGAACCTCGATCTGCTCTACGGCTTGCCGCATCAGACCAGGGAGAGCGTCTCTTCCACCGTCGAGCAGGCGCTGACCCTGGAGCCCGACCGGATAGCGCTTTTTGGCTACGCCCATGTGCCGTGGTTCAAGAAACATCAGACGATGATCGACGAGGCATGGTTGCCCGGTCCCGTGGAGCGTTTCGAGCAATCGCAACTGGCCGCGCGGGCGATCGTCGACAAGGGATACGAGGCCATCGGGCTCGACCATTTCGCAAAGCCCGGCGATGCGCTGGCGGTTGCGTCCCGTTCGGGGAGATTGCACCGAAACTTCCAGGGCTACACCGAGGATCGCTGCGAAACGCTGATCGGCCTTGGCCCGTCATCCATCAGCCAATTTCGCCAAGGCTACGCGCAGAACATGCCTTCAACCGCCGAGTATGGACGCATGGTCGCAGGCGGCGGACTGGCCGCGATCCGTGGCATCGCATTGTCCGATGACGATCGCGTCCGTGGTTGGGTCATCGAGCGCCTGATGTGCGATTTCGCCTTCTCGGCAATCGATCTGGTGGAGCGCTTCGGCGAGCGCGGCCAACGGCTCCTTCTCGAGGCAAGTTCCATGGCTCTCAAAGATCCCGACCGGTTGCTTGAACTCGACGGCGACTGTTTCGTCGTGCCGGCGGAAAGTCGCCCCTTTGTCAGAAGCATTGCAGCGAAGTTCGACAAATATCTCGAAACCGGGAAGAGCAGGCATTCAGTGGCGGTCTGACAATCGATCCCGTCAAAAATGCTCCCCAGCCTTGAACGGGCCGATGCGGGTTCCTGCGGCTATCAGATATGCGGTCGACCAGCCAATGAGCAGGAACCCGTTCACGCCCTCAAGGGCCGCCAGCATACGCCATCCATGAGCAGGCACGACGTCGCCATAGCCAACCGTCGCAAAGGTTATGGTTGAAAAGTACAGGGCGGTTTCGAAGTCGACGAAGATATTGAGCAACCGGTACAGCCCGGCCCAGAGCCATACCTCGGTGGTCATGACGGCGAAGAGTCCCATCACCACGCTGATCATAGCGACAATGCGGCTGCGACGCCCATGCATGCGAAACCGCGCGACAAGGTATCCCATCGCATGCGTGATGGCGATGAGGCCAAAAGTGTGGACCAGGACTGTCAGACTTATGATGACGGTGCCGATGAGCAGATTGAGGACCATGCGCGGAAGGTAGAAATTGCAACTGAGTCCTTCCTTGCGCGAAATCAAACCTGGGCGGCTTTCGAGCGTTGAACCGGCAGGTTTCACCGGCAGGCTGTTGACGCACAGCCGTGAGGCGCAAGCTTGGCACTGTCGACGGTCTTGTTTGGCACCGCGTTGACTGAAATCGCTTCGGGTGGGCTGGCCGACTGTTGGTCCCGAATGCCGGATTGACGGTCCTTGACCTTCGCAACAACGTCGACTAGCTAGGTCACTGTATGCGGGTATGGTGAAATGGTATCACAAGAGCCTTCCAAGCTCACAGTGCGGGTTCGATTCCCGCTACCCGCTCCAAACGTCCACGCCAACTGCCTCTGACCTGACGTCCGGTTAAACGCCAAAGCGTTCAACCGAGCGAGTATCTTGCTGCGCACGGGCGTGAACGCTTCGAGGGCGCGCTATTGGCTCCCAGACGGAATATTGGGGGCTCCTATTCGCTCCAGGCCTTCATCCGTACCGACGCTTTGCGCCCGGTGACGGGCGCTATGCGACGACGGTCAGCCTGCGCTGGCGCTGATCCAGAGACACGATGGTCAGTCCGCTGCCGACAACCAGCAGGATGCCGCAGACGGCCAGTGCGTTGGGGAATTGCCCGAACACAAGCAGGCCCGAAATGACCGCCCAGACGGTGAAGCAATAGTAGAAGGGCGCCACGGCGCTCGTTGGCCCGACGCGATAGGCCATGAAGATGAAGAAGTGACCGAAGATCAGGAAGAATCCGGCGCCGGCCATCAGCAGCAGGTGGTGCGTCTCGGGCATGACCCAGCGCTCCGAGACCAGATGCGCGGCACCGGCGCCGATAAGCACCACCACGACGGCGGAAATCGCCACGATCATCCCCGGCACCTCGGCCGAGACCCGCCTGCCGGCAAGGTCGCGCGCCGCCGCAAGCGCCGCGTTGCCCAGCGCCAGCAAGGCGTAGATCGAAATGCCTTGCATGGTCGGTTGTGCCACCATAAGCGCGCCGATGAAGCCGAGCCCGATCAGCGCCATGCGCTGGCCGCCGATCCGCTCGCCAAACAGGATCGACGAGCCGACCAGCATCAACAGTGGCGTGATCTGTCCGAGCGCGGTCGAATCCGCGATCTGCATGTTTGCGAGCGCCACGACATAGCAAAGGATCGCCGCCAGCTCGAGCAGGTTCCTGCGCAGCACGCGCTTGTCGAAGATCAGCGGAATCTGTTTGCCGTAGCCGAGCGCGAACAGCAGCGGGAAGCCCCAGAGCGTTGCGGCCGTGCCGCGCAGAAACAGCACTTCGTAGGACGGCAGGCCTGACGTTGCGAGCTTCATCATCGTATCATTGACGAGATACGACCCGGTCGAAATGATCATGAACAGCGGGCCGCGAACGGTCGTCGGAAGGAAATGCATCCAGTCAGGAGATCAGACCTGGATGACGACCGCAATGGGCCATGAACTGGCCGTGAATCAGACAGTGATGGGCAAGGCCGAGGTCGCATACCGGTTTCATTCGATCGGTCTCTCGCCCATTTCATTCGCCCGCAGGCATTCCTATATCAGCGCCACACCCCGCAACCGGATCTCGGGTTCGGACCGAGTGAGACGGCGCCCGGCCAAAAGACGCTTGTGTTTTTTGGCCTTTGTCGCTAATCGCCCCGCATTCGACTGAACTGAAGGTCAAGGCCGTCCAAGGAAAGAGACTATGGCAAAAGGTAAATTCGAGCGCACTAAGCCTCATGTGAACATCGGCACGATTGG
>NZ_JALJRL010000019.1:30693-120222 GCF_024519675.1 Mesorhizobium sp. Mes31
CTATGGCAAAAGGTAAATTCGAGCGCACTAAGCCTCATGTGAACATCGGCACGATTGGTCACGTTGACCATGGCAAGACGTCGCTGACGGCGGCGATCACGAAGTATTTTGGCGAATACAAGCGCTATGACCAGATCGATGCGGCGCCGGAAGAGAAGGCGCGCGGCATCACGATCTCGACGGCTCACGTTGAATACGAGACGGCCAACCGCCACTACGCTCACGTCGACTGCCCCGGCCACGCCGACTATGTGAAGAACATGATCACCGGTGCCGCGCAGATGGACGGCGCGATCCTGGTTGTTTCGGCTGCCGACGGCCCGATGCCGCAGACCCGCGAGCACATCCTGCTTGCCCGCCAGGTCGGCGTGCCGTCGATCGTGGTGTTCCTGAACAAGGTCGACCAGGTCGACGACGCCGAGCTGCTCGAACTGGTCGAGCTCGAGGTTCGTGAGCTTCTGACCAAGAACGAGTTCCCCGGCGACGACATTCCGATCGTCAAGGGTTCGGCGCTGGCTGCTCTTGAGGATTCGGACAAGAAGATCGGCGAGGACGCGATCCGCGAGCTGATGGCTGCGGTCGATGCCTACATCCCGACCCCGGTTCGTCCGCTCGACAAGCCGTTCCTGATGCCGATCGAGGACGTGTTCTCGATCTCGGGCCGTGGCACGGTGGTGACCGGCCGCGTCGAGCGCGGCGTGGTCAAGGTCGGCGAGGAGCTGGAGATCATCGGCATCCGTCCGACGACCAAGACGACCTGCACGGGCGTCGAGATGTTCCGCAAGCTGCTCGATCAGGGCCAGGCTGGCGACAACATCGGCGCGCTGCTGCGCGGCGTTGACCGTGAAGGTGTCGAGCGCGGCCAGGTTCTGGCCAAGCCCGGCACGGTGAAGCCGCACAAGAAGTTCGTGGCCGAAGCCTACATCCTGACCAAGGACGAGGGTGGCCGCCATACGCCGTTCTTCACCAACTACCGTCCGCAGTTCTATTTCCGCACGACGGACGTGACCGGCATCGTGTCGCTGCCGGAAGGCACCGAGATGGTGATGCCGGGCGACAACATCACGGTCGATGTCGAGCTGATCGTGCCGATCGCCATGGAGGAGAAGCTGCGCTTCGCCATCCGTGAAGGCGGCCGCACCGTCGGTGCCGGTATCGTCGTGACGATCAAGGAATAAGCGAAGCCGGCTTTGCCGGATCGACAGGAAAGGGCGGTCTTCGGACCGCCCTTTTTCGTTTACTTGCGCCGTGCGGAACAGGTCTCGTGCGGTTGTTTCTGGGCTATTGCAAGTGCGGTTGCCGCAACTATTATCCGTTGTGGTAAGGGGTGTTTTCAAATGGTTCCGGGGCGGTTTCATTCTCAATCACTATGGTCACTACAGTTTATTTGCCTGCTTGCGTTGTTCGCTGCGACACGGATGGCATTTGCAGAAGAGACGCTAACCAACTTGGGTCCACCGATGCAGTTCGGTATTGTCCGCAGCAATGCGCCGGGATGCGAGCCGATCTGCCCGGAATGGATATCGGCTCAAGGTTCGATCGAGGCGGGCACGCCGGTGCTTTTCAAACGCTTCCTCAAGACGCTCGATGGACGAAAGTTGCCCATCATCGTCAATTCCCCAGGTGGTAGCGTCGACGCCGCGCTGCAGCTTGGTCGCATGATCCGCAAGAACAAGTTCGAAATTGCCGTCGGTATGACCACCTTCACCGGTTGTCCGCCGGGCATGGATTTATGCCAGCCGGGCGAGGGCGCCACCTATTTCGGAATTGCATCCGACAGCGGTGCCATGTGCAATTCCGCTTGTCCACTGATGTTTGCCGGTGGCATCAGACGTCTGGCCGGCGGGCAGGCCTATGTCGGCGTACATCAGATCACCACGACCTACTTCCCAACCAAGCGACAATATCGGACCACTTATCGGACCGTGCGGGGCAAAAAGTATCGGTACACCACCGAATACATTATCCAGGGCGACAGCTATAAGGTCTACACGATGAGCAAGTCGCTTGAGAGAAGGCTCGCCTGCTATCTCAGTGAGATGGGTGTCGAAAAAGGCGTGCTTCTGACGATGAAGAATACGCCGGCCAGTGCCATCCACCAGTTGGAGCTGCAGAACATGCTTCGGATGAAGCTGGTCACCAGCGGCGACTATTCTGGACTGCTGACTCTGGCAAGTATCTGCAGGGCCAATCCTATGCCGGAGAATTGCAGGGTAATCATGTCGCCTACCGATAAGGCCAAGCCGGTGGCTAATGTCGCAGAGACCAAACCATCGTCGAGCGGGTCCGAATCCCCGTCGGGCGGGTTTGAATCCCGTTTGATGCTGTGCCCCGATACAGATGGCAAATCGAAGTTGATTGCGGTGGCCCTCGGCGAGGCATGCCCCACCCCCCGTGGGGCGGAGTCGTGGCCAGTTTGGAGCGGAGGAACGGTAGGTCGCCCATACAGTTTAATGAACATGAAGCCGTGAAGATGGCGGTCGAGGCTGCGTTTTGTTCCGGAGTCAGCCTAAACAAGCAAGCGTCCGCAAACCTGTTGCAACCCCCGTCGCCGCAATTAGCACGGGTTGTATCGAGGGCTTGCGAGGCATGATTTCTGCATTTCGTTCAACGAGCATTTTGTGAGAGCGCGGGCTTGTCCGGCTGGCCACGGTCCTTGTGGCGGTGCCGGCCGCTTTTGTCGCCCAAGCAAGGAAAGCGCCGCCGGCTTACGGCCCTACCACGCGCTTTGTCGTCGTGCGCAGCAGCGCTCAGGTTGCGAGCCCACTTGTCCGGAATGGATTTCTGAAGGCGGGGCTGGCAACGGCACCGCATTCGGTCGACTCGCTGACCGGCGCCATGATCTGCGACGCGACGCCGAGACCTGGGGATTGTCCCGCGAAGGTTTCGCCCAACGCATAGGCCGAGGCACCGGCGAACTTGTAGGCGTTTGCTTGCAAACCACTCTTTACAGAGCGTGCGGAAGCTTTTAGGAAGCGCCTGCTGCGCCGACATGCGCGCACGATACGGGCATAGCTCAGTTGGTAGAGCGGCGGTCTCCAAAACCGCAGGTCGTAGGTTCGAGCCCTGCTGCCCGTGCCATTTCTCGAAAATGGCCATCAAAAACGATATTTCTGACGGCGTGCCTTTGAAAATTGGCGACCCGCTTGCCATATTAGGCCGACTGAGGCATAAGAGCCCCATAGCCGGGACGGAACGACTGGATGGTTCCGAGGCGGCGTTTGGTCATAAAGCGGACACTTGCCACTTGCGTGGATCAAGAATCGGTTTTATGTAGACGAAACAGACACGCGACGCGTGGAGCTGGGAAGCCGGCTTTACGCGTCTGATTTGCATGGGCGAAATGATTGCGCTGAGTCGGCGCTAATTTGAGCTCAGGCGGCACGTCCCGGCCAGCGGGATCATCCAGGAGACCCGGCCAACGGGTCTTGAAGACAGAGCGGCATATGGCTTCGAAAACCACAAATCCTTTCGTCTTTCTCCAGCAGGTCCGCGCGGAGACCGCCAAGGTGACTTGGCCGTCGCGGCGCGAAACGATGATCTCGACGGTGATGGTTCTGGCCTTCGCTGTGATTGCGATGATCTTTTTCTTCACCGCCGATCAGCTCATGGGCCTAGCGGTCGAACAGATTCTGGGCATCGGACGCTAAGTCCGGCGATTACGGAGAAGTCTTGAAATGACCGCGCGCTGGTACATCGTCCACGCCTATTCGAACTTTGAAAAGAAGGTCGCCGAGGACATCGTCAACAAGGCCAAGCAGAAGGGCCTGTCCGCCGATATCGAGCAGATCGTGGTGCCGACCGAGAAGGTCGTCGAGGTTCGTCGCGGCCGCAAGGTCGATGCCGAGCGCAAGTTCTTCCCGGGCTACGTGCTCATCAAGGCCAACCTGACCGACGCTGTGTTCTCGTTGGTGAAGAACACGCCGAAGGTCACAGGCTTCCTGGGCGACTCCAAGCCGGTGCCGATCACCGAGGTCGAGGCCCAGCGCATCCTGAACCAGGTGCAGGAGGGCGTCGAGCGGCCGAAGCCCTCGGTCACGTTCGAGATCGGCGAGGCGATCCGCGTTTCGGATGGTCCCTTCGCGTCGTTCAACGGTTTCGTCCAGGAAGTGGACGAGGAGCGTGCGCGGCTCAAGGTGGAAGTTTCGATCTTCGGGCGCGCCGTGCCTGTCGATCTGGAATTCGGACAGGTCGAAAAGGGCTGATCCGGAACCCCTGGCGCCGGTTAGGCGATCAGGGCAGACGGCGCAAGCGATTGCGCGGTCTTGAGAACGGTGGGAGGCGAAGGCGGCTTAGCCGGCCGCGGGAACCGCACCACCAGACTGCAACCGCCGGGGTTTCCCAGATAGTGGGGGCCGGCATAGACAAAGGCAGGAAAAGAGATGGCTAAGAAAATTGCAGGCCAGCTCAAGCTCCAGGTGAAAGCGGGATCGGCCACGCCGTCTCCCCCGATCGGCCCGGCGCTTGGTCAGCGTGGCATCAACATCATGGAATTCTGCAAGGCGTTCAACGCGCAGACCCAGGAAATGGAAAAGGGATCGCCGATTCCGGTCGTCATCACCTACTACCAGGACAAGTCCTTCACCTTCGTCATGAAGACGCCGCCGGTGAGCTACTTCCTGAAGAAGGCGGCGAACCTGACGTCTGGTTCGAAGGAGCCGGGCAAGATCAAGGCCGGCACGATCGGCCGCGACAAGGTGCGCGCCATCGCCGAGCAGAAGATGAAGGATCTGAACGCAAACGACGTCGAAGCGGCCATGCGCATGGTCGAGGGCTCCGCCCGCTCGATGGGTCTGGAAGTGGTGGGCTAAGATCATGGCAAAGATTGCAAAGCGTGTATCGAAGACCCGCGAAGGCATTGATCCCAACAAGGCTTATGCCCTGGGCGAAGCGCTGAAGCTGCTCAAGGACCGTTCTTCGGTCAAGTTCGACGAGACCATCGAAGTCGCCATGAACCTCGGTGTTGATCCTCGCCATGCCGACCAGATGGTCCGCGGCGTCGTCAATCTGCCGAACGGCACCGGCCGCTCGGTTCGTGTCGCCGTGTTCGCACGTGGCGACAAGGCCGAGGAAGCCAAGGCTGCCGGCGCCGACATCGTCGGTGCCGAGGATCTGGTCGACATCGTCCAGAAGGGCACGATCGATTTCGATCGCTGCATCGCCACGCCGGACATGATGCCGCTGGTCGGCCGTCTCGGCAAGGTGCTCGGCCCGCGCGGCATGATGCCGAACCCGAAGGTTGGCACCGTCACCACCGACGTCGCCGCCGCCGTCAAGGCATCGAAGGGGGGCGCTGTGGAGTTCCGCGTCGAAAAGGCCGGTATCGTCCATGCCGGCGTCGGCAAGGTCTCGTTCGAGGTCAAGGCCCTGGAAGAGAACATCCGCGCCTTCACCGACGCGGTGAACAAGGCAAAGCCGGCTGGTGCCAAGGGCAACTACGTCAAGAAGGTGTCGGTCACCTCGACGATGGGGCCGGGCCTCAAGCTCGACGTCGCGACGCTCGCAGCGTCCTGATACGACCATCCGGATCGGCTGCTGAATAGCTGATCCGCAAAAGAATTCCGGGCCTCGGATTTATCCTGGGCCCGGTGCCGGAAGTCGAAAGGCTTCCGGACATCCTGTCCGAGATTGCAGGCGGCCCGAGCCTTGGTTTGAAAAGGGGGGCCTTAATTCATGTGGGCCTGCATGAGACGGGTGAAGACCTGACAACGGAGCGATTGCTCCAATGAAAGGTTCGAACCGTGTTTGCCTTTTGTCTGCGCATCGTCCGGCTTGCCGGCCGGTGTGGCGAAAGGGGGCAGGATCCTCGAGCGTCGTTCGGGAGATCCGTTACTGGATGGCCCGGCCGACAAAAGGCAACCCGACGCCTGTCCTCGTGAATGGGAATGTTCCCGTTAACAGGATGGGGGTCAACTGGAGATAGGCAGTGGACAGAGCGGAAAAACGCGAACTCGTCACGGGCCTGAACGGTGCGTTCTCGAACGCAGGTTCAGTGGTCGTGGCCCACTACGCCGGTATCACCGTCGCGCAAATGAACGACCTTCGGTCGAAAATGCGCGCCGCCGGTGGCACCGTCAAAGTCGCGAAGAACCGTCTCGCCAAAATCGCTCTTCAGGGCACGGACTCCGCATCGATCATCGACCTGTTCAAGGGACAGACGCTGATCGCTTATTCGGAGGATCCGATTGCGGCGCCGAAGGTCGCGTCCGATTTCGCCAAGGGAAATGACAAGCTCGTCATTCTCGGCGGCGCAATGGGCACCACCTCGCTCAACGCCGACGGTGTGAAGGCACTCGCCACACTTCCGTCGCTCGATGAGCTGCGCGCCAGGCTGGTTGGCATGATCGCCACGCCGGCAACCCGGATCGCCCAGATCGTCAATGCGCCAGCGGCCTCGGTCGCGCGCGTCATCGGCGCTTACGCCCGGAAGGACGAGGCGGCATGAGGCCGTTCCTCGCTATCACAAACACACGTTCGAACCTTATGAAGGAATACAACAATGGCTGATCTCGCAAAGATCGTAGACGACCTTTCGAAGCTGACCGTCCTCGAGGCGGCCGAGCTGTCGAAGCTTCTGGAAGAAAAGTGGGGCGTTTCCGCCGCTGCTCCGGTGGCTGTTGCCGCCGCTGGTGGTGGTGCTGCCGCTGCTGCTCCGGCCGAGGAAAAGACGGAATTCGACGTCGTCCTCACCGACGCTGGCGCTCAGAAGATCAACGTCATCAAGGAAGTCCGCGCCATCACCGGCCTTGGCCTCAAGGAAGCCAAGGATCTGGTCGAAGCGGCTCCGAAGCCGGTCAAGGAAGGCGTTTCCAAGGCCGACGCCGACAAGTTCAAGGCTCAGCTGGAAGCAGCTGGCGCCAAGGTCGACCTGAAGTAAGCGTAAAAGCGGCGGACGGCCTCGCGCCGTCCGCCACTCCCTTGGCGCCAAGGGAGCACGCGTAGCGCGAGACATACGAGAACCTCTTTCCTGAGGGCCGCCAACCGGCCTTCAGGAAACGGGTTTTCTCCCGTTTTAGCCGGCGCCGACAGGCGGCCGGAGAACAGACAGAGGGCCGCCGCCGAGGTGGCTCAGAATGCAAGGCGGGCCGCGGCGAGGCTCGTCCCGAGTTTAGAGCTAAGGAGCGACGATGGCCCAGACCCAGACTTTCAATGGCCGCAGACGCGTACGCAAGTTCTTCGGAAAGATCCCGGAAGTTGCGGAGATGCCCAACCTGATCGAGGTTCAGAAGGCATCCTATGACCAGTTCCTGATGGTGGCGGAGCCCAAGGGTGGGCGTCCGGACGAGGGACTGCAGGCCGTTTTCAAGTCGGTTTTCCCGATTCAGGACTTTTCCGGCTCCTCGATGCTGGAGTTCGTGAAGTACGAGTTCGAAGGACCGAAATTCGACGTTGACGAATGCCGTCAGCGCGACCTCACCTATGCCGCGCCGCTGAAGGTGACGCTGCGCCTCATCGTGTTCGATATCGACGAGGATACCGGCGCCAAGTCGATCAAGGACATCAAGGAGCAGGACGTCTACATGGGCGACATGCCGCTCATGACCTTGAACGGCACCTTTATCGTCAATGGCACCGAGCGCGTCATCGTCTCGCAGATGCACCGTTCGCCGGGCGTCTTCTTCGACCACGACAAGGGCAAGTCGCATTCGTCGGGCAAGCTGCTGTTTGCCGCGCGCGTCATCCCCTATCGCGGCTCGTGGCTCGATATCGAGTTCGATTCCAAGGACGTCGTGCACGCCCGCATCGACCGCCGCCGCAAGATTCCGGTGACGTCGCTGCTGATGGCGCTCGGCATGGACGGCGAAGAGATCCTGTCGACCTTCTACAACAAGATCACCTACAAGCGGGCCGGTGACCACTGGCGCATTCCGTTCAACGTCGAGCGTTTCCGCGGCCTCAAGGCCGTCGGCGACCTGGTCGATGCCGATACGGGCGAGATCGTTGTCGAAGCCGGCAAGAAGATCACCGCCCGCCAGGCACGTCAGCTTGGCGAGAAGGGTCTGAAGGCGATCAAGGCGACCGATGAGGACCTGCTCGGCAATTACCTGGCCGAGGACATCGTCAACTACGGCACGGGCGAGATCTTCCTCGAAGCCGGCGACGAGATCGACGAAAAGACGCTGAAAGTGCTGCTCGGCACCGGCGAAGACGAGATCAAGGTTCTCGACATCGACCACGTCAATGTCGGCGCCTATATCCGCAACACGCTCAACGTCGACAAGAACGAGAGCCGTCAGGACGCGCTGTTCGACATCTATCGTGTCATGCGCCCTGGCGAGCCGCCGACGCTCGAGACCGCCGAAGCCATGTTCAACTCGCTGTTCTTCGACAGCGAGCGCTACGATCTGTCGGCCGTCGGCCGCGTCAAGATGAACATGCGCCTTGAACTCAAGGCCGAGGACACCGTGCGCGTGCTGCGCAAGGACGACATTCTGGCCGTGGTCAAGACGCTGGTCGAACTGCGCGACGGCAAGGGCGAGATCGACGACATCGACAATCTCGGCAACCGTCGTGTGCGTTCGGTCGGCGAGCTGATGGAAAACCAGTATCGCGTCGGCCTGCTGCGCATGGAGCGCGCGATCAAGGAGCGTATGTCCTCGATCGAGATCGACACGGTGATGCCGCAGGACCTGATCAACGCCAAGCCGGCGGCTGCCGCCGTGCGCGAGTTCTTCGGTTCTTCGCAGCTGTCGCAGTTCATGGACCAGACCAACCCGCTGTCGGAAATCACCCACAAGCGCCGCCTGTCGGCGCTTGGACCGGGTGGTTTGACCCGCGAGCGCGCCGGCTTCGAGGTGCGCGACGTGCACCCGACGCACTACGGCCGCATCTGCCCGATCGAGACGCCGGAAGGCCCGAATATCGGTCTGATCAACTCGCTGGCGACCTTCGCACGCGTCAACAAGTACGGCTTCATCGAGAGCCCGTACCGCAAGATCGTCGATGGCAAGCTGACCAATGACGTCGTCTATCTGTCGGCGATGGAAGAGGCCAAGCACCATGTCGCGCAGGCCAACGCCGAGCTCGACAAGAATGGCGGTTTCGTCGACGAATTCGTCATTTGCCGCAGCGCCGGCGAAGTGATGATGGCGCCGCGCGAAAACGTCGATCTGATGGATGTGTCGCCCAAGCAGATGGTGTCTGTGGCCGCGGCCCTGATCCCGTTCCTCGAGAACGACGACGCCAACCGCGCTCTGATGGGCTCGAACATGCAGCGTCAGGCCGTACCGCTGGTGCGCGCCGAAGCGCCGTTTGTCGGCACCGGCATGGAGCCGATCGTTGCTCGTGACTCGGGCGCCGCCATCGGTGCCCGCCGCGGCGGCATCGTCGACCAGGTGGACGCGACGCGTATCGTCATTCGCGCCACCGAGGATCTCGATCCGGGCAAGTCCGGCGTCGACATCTACCGGCTGATGAAGTTCCAGCGTTCGAACCAGAACACCTGCATCAACCAGCGTCCGCTGGTGCGCATGGGCGACCGGGTCAACAAGGGCGACATCATTGCCGACGGTCCGTCGACCGAACTCGGTGATCTGGCGCTCGGCCGTAACGTGCTGGTCGCGTTCATGCCGTGGAACGGCTACAACTACGAGGACTCGATCCTCCTGTCCGAGCGCATCGTCGCCGACGACGTCTTCACCTCGATCCACATCGAGGAGTTCGAGGTCATGGCGCGCGATACCAAGCTCGGACCGGAAGAAATCACGCGCGATATTCCCAACGTCTCGGAAGAAGCGCTGAAGAACCTCGACGAAGCCGGCATCGTTTACATCGGTGCTGAAGTTCAGCCGGGGGACATCCTGGTCGGCAAGATCACGCCGAAGGGCGAAAGCCCGATGACGCCGGAAGAGAAGCTTCTGCGCGCCATCTTCGGCGAGAAGGCTTCGGACGTGCGCGACACCTCGATGCGCATGCCTCCGGGCACCTTCGGCACCGTCGTCGAGGTGCGCGTGTTCAATCGCCACGGTGTGGAGAAGGACGAGCGCGCCATGGCGATCGAGCGCGAGGAGATCGAACGCCTCGCCAAGGACCGCGACGACGAACAGGCGATTCTGGACCGTAACGTCTACGCGCGCCTTTCCGACGTGCTCGTCGGCAAGGAAGCGATCGCTGGACCGAAGGGCTTCAAGAAGGGCTCGACGCTGTCCAAGGATACGCTCGACGAGTATCCGCGTTCGCAGTGGTGGCAGTTTGCCGTGGAGAACGAAAAGCTCCAGAGCGAACTGGAAGCCCTGCGTGGCCAGTACGACGACTCCAAGAAGGCGCTCGAACAGCGCTTCATGGACAAGGTCGAGAAGGTGCAGCGCGGCGACGAGATGCCTCCCGGCGTCATGAAGATGGTCAAGGTCTTCGTGGCCGTGAAGCGCAAGATGCAGCCCGGCGACAAGATGGCCGGCCGTCACGGCAACAAGGGTGTCGTGTCGCGGATCGTTCCGGTCGAGGACATGCCTTTCCTCGAGGACGGCACGCATGCCGATATCGTGCTCAACCCGCTGGGTGTGCCGAGCCGCATGAACGTCGGCCAGATCCTGGAAACGCATCTGGGCTGGGCATGCGCGGGCATGGGCAAGAAGATCGGCGAGCTGATCGACGCGTACAAGGTAGCCGGCGACATCAAGCCGCTGCGCAAGACGCTCGAAAGCTTCATGCCGGCCAACGACCGCAACGAGCCGATTCGTGAGTATGACGACGAGAGCATCGTTCGCCTCAGCGAGCAGATGCGCCGCGGCGTCTCGATCGCGACGCCGGTGTTCGACGGCGCGCACGAGGCTGACATCAATATCATGTTGGAGCAGGCGGGTCTGCACACCAGCGGTCAGTCGCAGCTCTATGACGGACGCACCGGCGAGCCGTTCGATCGCAAGGTGACGATGGGCTACATCTACATGCTCAAGCTTCACCATCTCGTGGATGACAAGATCCACGCGCGTTCGATCGGTCCGTACTCGCTCGTCACCCAGCAGCCGCTGGGCGGCAAGGCGCAGTTCGGCGGCCAGCGCTTCGGCGAGATGGAGGTCTGGGCATTGGAAGCGTACGGCGCCGCCTACACGCTGCAGGAAATGCTGACGGTGAAGTCGGACGACGTCGCCGGCCGCACCAAGGTCTACGAGGCGATCGTCCGTGGCGACGACACTTTCGAGGCCGGCATCCCGGAGAGCTTCAACGTGCTCGTCAAGGAAATGCGGTCTCTCGGCCTCAATGTCGAGCTGGAGAACACCAAGCTCGACGACAACCCTGTCCGGCTGCCCGACGCGGCCGAGTAAGGCTACGGCGCGCCGCGCAAACTTGCGGCGCGCCAAGAGAATTCGACGGCCAGTGGCCGACAAAGACGGCGGGCGTTTGGCTCGCGACTAGATGCAAGGGGTTTTCGAGGACCCCGAAAAGGAGAACGGCATGAACCAAGAGGTCATGAATCTCTTCAATCCCCAGGCGCCGGCGCAGGTGTTCGATTCCATCCGGATATCGCTCGCCAGCCCTGAGAAGATTCTGTCCTGGTCGTTCGGCGAGATCAAGAAGCCGGAGACCATCAACTACCGCACCTTCAAGCCGGAGCGTGACGGCCTGTTCTGCGCGCGCATTTTTGGCCCGATCAAGGACTACGAATGCCTGTGCGGCAAGTACAAGCGCATGAAGTACAAGGGCGTCATCTGCGAGAAGTGCGGCGTCGAAGTCACGCTGTCGCGCGTCCGTCGCGAGCGCATGGGCCATATCGAGCTCGCCGCGCCCGTCGCCCATATCTGGTTCCTGAAGTCGCTGCCGTCGCGCATCGGCACGCTGCTCGACATGACCTTGAAGGACATCGAGCGCGTCCTCTACTTCGAGAACTACATCGTCACCGAGCCTGGCCTCACCGCGCTGAAGGAGCACCAGTTGCTCAGCGAGGAAGAGTACATGATCGCCGTCGACGAGTATGGCGAGGATTCGTTCACCGCCATGATCGGCGCCGAGGCCATTCATGACCTTCTGGCCGGCATGGACCTGGAGAAGATCGCCGGCGACCTGCGTTCGGAACTGGCTTCGACCACGTCCGAGCTCAAGCAGAAGAAGTATCTGAAGCGGCTCAAGGTCGTCGAGAACTTCATGGAATCCGGCAACCGTCCGGAATGGATGATCATGAAGGTGGTTCCGGTGATCCCGCCGGATCTGCGCCCGCTCGTCCCGCTGGACGGCGGCCGCTTCGCCACGTCGGATCTGAACGACCTCTACCGCCGCGTCATCAACCGCAACAATCGTCTGAAGCGGCTGATCGAGCTGCGCGCCCCCGGCATCATCGTGCGCAATGAAAAGCGCATGCTGCAGGAAGCCGTCGATGCGCTGTTCGACAACGGCCGTCGCGGCCGCGTCATCACCGGCGCCAACAAGCGTCCGCTGAAGTCGTTGTCCGACATGCTCAAGGGCAAGCAGGGCCGGTTCCGCCAGAACCTGCTCGGCAAGCGCGTCGACTATTCCGGCCGTTCGGTCATCGTCACCGGTCCGGAGCTCAAGCTCCACCAGTGCGGTCTGCCGAAGAAGATGGCGCTCGAGCTGTTCAAGCCCTTCATCTACGCCCGTCTTGACGCCAAGGGTTACTCCTCGACCGTCAAGCAGGCCAAGAAGCTGGTCGAGAAGGAGCGTCCGGAAGTCTGGGATATTCTCGACGAGGTCATCCGCGAGCATCCGGTGCTGTTGAACCGTGCGCCGACGCTGCACCGCCTCGGCATCCAGGCGTTCGAGCCGATCCTGATCGAAGGCAAGGCGATCCAGCTGCATCCGCTGGTCTGCACGGCCTTCAACGCCGACTTCGACGGCGATCAGATGGCCGTTCACGTGCCGCTGTCGCTGGAAGCGCAGCTTGAAGCCCGCGTGCTGATGATGTCGACCAACAACATCCTGCACCCGGCTTCCGGCGCGCCGATCATCGTGCCGTCGCAGGACATGGTTCTCGGTCTCTACTATCTCTCGATCGTCAACCAGAACGAGCCGGGCGAAGGCATGGTGTTTGCCGACATGGGCGAACTCCAGCACGCGCTCGAGACCAAGGCGGTGACGCTGCACGCCAAGATCAAGGGTCGCTTCCGCACGGTCGACGCCGAAGGCAAGGTCGTGTCGAAGATCCATGACACCACCCCTGGCCGCATGATCATCGGCGAGCTTCTGCCGAAGAACGTCAACGTGCCTTACGAGACCGCCAACCAGGAGATGACCAAGAAGAACATCTCCAAGATGATCGACACCGTCTACCGCCATTGCGGTCAGAAGGAGACGGTCATTTTCTGCGACCGCATCATGGCACTCGGCTTCGCTCATGCCTGCCGCGCCGGCATTTCGTTCGGCAAGGACGACATGCTGATCCCGGACGCCAAGATCAAGCTGGTCTCCGACACCGAGGCTTTGGCCAAGGAATACGAGCAGCAGTACAATGACGGCCTGATCACGCAGGGCGAGAAGTACAACAAGGTCGTCGACGCCTGGGCCAAGTGCTCGGAAAAGGTCGCCGACGAAATGATGGCCCGCATCAAGGCGGTCGAGTTCGAGGATAATGGCCGTCAGAAGCCGATGAACTCGATCTACATGATGTCGCACTCCGGTGCGCGTGGCTCGCCCACCCAGATGCGCCAGCTCGCCGGCATGCGCGGCCTGATGGCCAAGCCGTCGGGTGAAATCATCGAGACGCCGATCATCTCGAACTTCAAGGAAGGCCTGACCGTGCTCGAGTACTTCAACTCGACCCACGGCGCCCGCAAGGGTCTGGCCGACACCGCCTTGAAGACGGCGAACTCGGGTTATCTCACCCGTCGTCTGGTCGACGTGGCGCAGGACTGCATCGTCAACTCCGTCGACTGCGGCACCGACAAGGGCCTCACCATGCAGCCGATCGTCGATGCCGGCCAGGTCGTCGCTTCGGTCGGCCAGCGCGTGCTGGGTCGTACGTCGCTCGACGACATCACCCATCCGGTGTCGGGCGAGATCCTGGTCAAGGCCGGAACGCTGATGGACGAGCGTGACGTCGAACAGATCGAAAAGGCCGGCGTCCAGTCGGTTCGCATTCGCTCGGCACTGACTTGCGAAGTCAGGGTTGGCGTCTGCGCGGTCTGCTACGGTCGCGATCTGGCTCGCGGCACCCCGGTCAACCAGGGTGAAGCTGTCGGCGTCATCGCGGCGCAGTCGATCGGCGAGCCGGGCACCCAGCTCACCATGCGTACCTTCCACATGGGCGGCACCGCGCAGGTGGTGGACAGCTCGTTCCTTGAAGCCTCGTATGAGGGCAAGGTCGAGATCCGCAACCGCAACGTGGTGCGCAACTCCGACGGCCAGCAGATGGTCATGGGCCGCAACATGGCGGTGCTGATCCTCGATGAAGCCGGCAAGGAGCGCGCCACGCACCGTCTCACCTATGGTTCGCGTATCTTCGTGGACGATGGCGACAAGGTGAAGCGCGGCCAGCGTATCGCCGAGTGGGATCCCTATACCCGTCCGGTCCTCACCGAAATCGAGGGCAGGGTGTCGTACGAGGATCTGGTCGACGGCATTTCCGTGCAGGAAACGGCCGACGAGTCGACCGGCATCACCAAGCGTGAGGTCATCGACTGGCGCTCGACGCCACGCGGCAACGACCTCAAGCCGGCGATTGCCATCCAGGACGCCAAAGGCAAGGTCGGCAAGCTGTCGAAGGGTGGCGACGCCCGCTTCCTGCTCTCGGTCGAGGCCATTCTTTCGGTCGAGCCGGGTGCGCAGGTTCGCCCCGGCGACGTGCTGGCGCGTATCCCGATGGAAAGCGCCAAGACCAAGGACATCACCGGCGGTCTGCCGCGTGTTGCCGAACTGTTCGAGGCACGTCGTCCGAAGGATCACGCCATCATCGCCGAGATCGACGGCACGATCCGCTTCGGCCGCGACTACAAGAACAAGCGTCGCATCATCATCGAGCCGCATGACTCGACGCTTGAGCCGGTCGAGTACCTGATCCCGAAGGGCAAGCCGTTCCATCTCCAGGACGGCGACGTCATCGAGAAGGGCGACTACATCCTCGACGGCAATCCGGCGCCGCACGACATCCTGGCGATCAAGGGCGTGGAGGCACTTGCTTCCTACCTCGTCAACGAGATCCAGGAAGTCTACCGTCTGCAGGGCGTGTCGATCAACGACAAGCACATCGAGGTGATCGTTCGCCAGATGCTGCAGAAGGTCGAGATCACCACGCAGGGCGACTCGACCTACATTCCGGGCGACCACGTCGACGTGATCGAACTGGAAGAGGTCAACGAGCGCCTGATCGAGGACGGCAAGAAGCCGGCCGAAGGCCAGCCGGTGCTCCTGGGCATCACCAAGGCGTCGCTGCAGACGCCGTCCTTCATCTCGGCCGCCTCCTTCCAGGAGACGACAAGGGTGCTGACGGAAGCCGCGGTTGCCGGCAAGACCGACATGCTGCAGGGGCTGAAGGAAAACGTCATCGTCGGCCGACTTATCCCGGCCGGTACCGGCGGCACGATGAGCCAGATCCGGCGCATCGCCACCTCGCGCGACGAACTGATCATCGACGAGCGCCGCAAGGCCTCCGGTGTGGAAGTCGCCGAGCCGATGCTGACCGACATGGTCACCGCCGCGCAGTAAGCGCGGCGGCAAGAATCTCAGGCAACAAGGCCGTCGGGGCAACCCGGCGGCCTGATCTTTTGTGCGTTGAAGTCGCCAATTCATGCCAATGGCGACGGAGTGAGGGGCGGTGCATCGCTCGTGAAATGATCTGAGAATCGGAGCAAAGGCCGCTTCTTGCGACCTCGTGGCTCAGTCGAAAAATGCCTCGACCACGTTGCGCTTGCCGAGCATGAAAGCGTCGGCCACATGCTGGAGCGGAGCGAGATCGACATCCGAGGCGCCGGCACGGACAATCTCCGCAAAGCGCTTGTAGAGCATCGGATATTCCGCTTCGGGTTCGTCATGAACGACGCGGCCGTCGATGGCGAGCTTCGAGCCGCCGCCCGACAATACCATCGCGCCCTTGTCGGTGTCGGCCAGGATGTCCCAGCTTTGCGGGCCGGTCTGGAGCCAGTCGAGTTCCATCGTCACCGGCAACCCGTTCGAGGTGCGGAAGGCGACGTGTGCCGCGACCGGAGCGTCGCGGTTCGCTGGAAAGTCGAGAGCCGCCGAGGTGATGAACAGTGCCGGCAGGATGTGGGTCACGATCGACAGCGCATTGATGCCGGGATCGAAGACGCCGAAGCCGCCGGGGGTCCAGATCCACTCCTGGTTCGGGTGCCAGCGGCGCACATCTTCCTTCCAGTTGATGGCGGCCGAGCTGATACGGGCAGAACTCAGAAACGCACGCGCGGCCTCGACCGCCGGCGCATAGCGCGAGTGCCAGCTGGCGAACAACGAGACGCCGTTTTTCACCGCCAATGCCTTCAGGTCCTCGACCTCGCTGACGGTGGCGCCGGGCGGCTTTTCCAGGAAGACATGTTTCTTCGCTTCGAGCGCCGTGCGCGCGGCGTCATAACGAAACTGAGGCGGCATGCAGAGCGATACGGCCTCAAGCTCCGGCACCGCCTCGAGCATGGATTCGATATCGGGAAAATTCGGGATGTCATCCACCTTGCCATGCCGGCTGGCGGCCGCGATGAGGCGATAGTCCCGGTCTTTCGCCAGGGCCGGCAGGTGCTGGTCGCGGACGATCTTGCCGACACCGACGATGCCTATCTTGATGGGCTGGGACACGGCCGCTCCGTCTGTTGGATGATGGTGGGCGTTTCTTATCAGAACACTTGCCCCGGGCAAGCCGGAGCCGGAAGGTCGGCTCCAGCTTTCAACACGCCAGAAAGGCTTCGATTGCCGGTTCGAGGGGGCGGTGTCCTGGTTTTAGAGCGCCACGTCGAAAGTAACGATCGACACTTCGCCTTCGAGCGCGCCCTGGAAAGCGGAAAGATGCGGCTCTTCGTCGGGCACGCCGTCCATGTCGCCGATCTGGTCGAGCTCAGCCTCGGCGTAACCTTCCGCAGCAAGCGATTCGAGTGCCCGGCGCACCGCCGAATCGTCATCGGGGGCAACCAGCATTACGTGCACGCCTTCCGGCTTGCCGCCCTTCCTCTTCCACACCCTGCCTGTGATGATGGTGACCGGGCGTTCTTCATTGTCGTTCACGGGCCGATTCCTCCGGGCGAGGGGATCTTGACTGCTCATGCGGCTTTCTCGCATGAAAGCATGGCCGCGCAACAGCCTGAAGCCGGTCACTTTCTTCCTCGCCCTTGCAAAATGGCGAAAGAAAATTACATGCGGTTTTCGCATGGCTGCCAAGCCCCGGCTTCAATGCAATATTTGCCACTCCGGGGTTGACGGTTCGCGGGCTTACGAGTAGAAGCCGGCCAGTCAGAACCGATGTGAGGCTCTCCTTTCCGAAGCGACACGCTTTGGAGTTTGCTTCAAACAGGGTTCGTTTTACGAGCGAAAAGACATTTCCGGCGTGCACGAAGCGGCTTCCGCTTCCTCTGCCATTTGTTCGGGCAAGACCGCGAGGCGCGGTTTGTGGCCCGAATTTGCGTATGGAAATGACGCTTTGAGCGGCCCTGACCGGGCGAGACACGGAATTGAGAGACAAGAGGGTTTAATGCCTACCGTCAACCAGCTGATCCGCAAGCCGCGCATTGCGCCGGTGAAGCGCAACAAGGTCCCGGCCATGCAGCAGAACCCGCAGAAGCGGGGCGTCTGCACGCGCGTCTACACCACGACGCCGAAGAAGCCGAACTCGGCGCTGCGCAAGGTGGCCAAGATCCGCCTGACCAATGGTTTTGAAGTGATCGGGTACATCCCCGGCGAAGGCCACAACCTTCAGGAACACTCCGTGGTCATGATCCGCGGCGGCCGCGTCAAGGATCTTCCGGGCGTGCGCTACCACATCATCCGCGGCGTGCTCGACACGCAGGGTGTGAAGAACCGCAAGCAGCGTCGTTCGAAGTACGGCGCCAAGCGTCCGAAGTGACCGAAGCGTAGCGAAGGTCATCCCGGACAAGTATCCGGGATCCAGGCCACCACGCATAATTGAGGCAGAGAAAAAATGTCCCGTCGTCACAGTGCAGAAAAGCGTGAGATCAATCCGGACCCGAAGTTCGGCGATCTGATCGTTACCAAGTTCATGAACGCCGTCATGTATGACGGCAAGAAGTCGGTTGCCGAGACCATCGTCTACGGCGCGCTCGACCAGGTTCAGTCGAAGACCAAGCAGGAGCCGGTCACCGTCTTCCATCAGGCGCTCGACAATGTCGCGCCGCATGTCGAAGTGCGTTCGCGTCGCGTCGGCGGCGCCACCTACCAGGTTCCGGTCGACGTGCGCCCCGAGCGCCGCCAGGCCTTGGCCATCCGCTGGCTGATCGCTGCTGCCCGCAACCGCAACGAGACCACCATGGTCGACCGCCTCTCCGGCGAGCTGATGGATGCGGCCAACAACCGCGGCACGGCTGTCAAGAAGCGTGAAGACACCCACAAGATGGCTGAAGCCAACCGCGCTTTCGCGCACTACCGCTGGTAAAGCGCGAACGAGACTGAGAGGCAGCTACGATGGCCCGCGAATACAAAATCGAAGACTACCGCAATTTCGGTATCATGGCGCATATTGACGCCGGCAAGACGACGACCACCGAGCGCGTCCTCTATTACACGGGCAAGTCGCACAAGATCGGCGAAGTCCACGACGGCGCTGCCACCATGGACTGGATGGAGCAGGAGCAGGAGCGCGGCATCACCATCACGTCCGCAGCGACCACGACCTTCTGGAAGGGTCGCAGCGGCAAGATGTACCGCTTCAATATCATCGACACCCCCGGACACGTCGACTTCACCATTGAAGTCGAGCGTTCGTTGCGCGTTCTCGACGGCGCCATCGCGCTGCTCGATGCCAACGCCGGTGTCGAGCCGCAGACGGAAACCGTCTGGCGTCAGGCCGACAAATACCGCGTCCCGCGCATGATCTTCTGCAACAAGATGGACAAGATCGGCGCCGACTTCTACCGCTCGGTCGAGATGATTGGTTCGCGCCTCGGTGCGCATGCGGTCGTCATGCAGCTGCCGATCGGCGCTGAGACCGAGTTCAAGGGCGTTGTCGACCTGGTCGAGATGAATGCGCTGGTCTGGCGCGACGAGACGCTGGGCGCTGCCTGGGACGTCGTCGAGATTCCCGCCGACCTCAAGGCTCGTGCGGAAGAATACCGCGAGAAGATGATCGAGGCCGCCGTCGAAATGGACGAGACGGCGCTTGAGAACTACCTCGAAGGCAAGATGCCGTCGAATGACGAGATCCGCGCGCTGATCCGCAAGGGCACCATCGCGGTGAAGTTCTATCCGATGTTCTGCGGCTCGGCCTTCAAGAACAAGGGTGTGCAGCCGCTGCTCGACGCCGTCGTCGAATATCTGCCGTCGCCGGCCGATGTTCCCGCCATCAAGGGCGTCGACGCCAAGACCGACGCCGAGATCGAGCGTCACGCCGACGACAACGAGCCGCTGTCGATGCTCGCCTTCAAGATCATGAACGACCCGTTCGTCGGTTCGCTGACCTTTGCCCGCATCTA
This sequence comes from Mesorhizobium sp. Mes31, assembly GCF_024519675.1. NCBI lineage: Bacteria > Pseudomonadati > Pseudomonadota > Alphaproteobacteria > Hyphomicrobiales > Phyllobacteriaceae > Mesorhizobium > Mesorhizobium sp. Mes31. The sequence goes on from NZ_JALJRL010000019.1 coordinate 50,223, forward strand.
TTCGGGCAAGCTCACCAAGGGCATTTCGGTCGACAACACCGTCAAGGGCAAGAAAGAGCGCATCGGCCGCATGTTGCAGATGCATGCGAATTCGCGCGCCGACGTCGAAGAGGCTTTCGCCGGCGACATCGTCGCTCTGGCTGGCCTCAAGGACACGACCACCGGCGACACGCTCAGTGATCCGCTGCATCCGGTCATTCTCGAGCGCATGGAATTCCCCGACCCGGTCATCCAGATCGCGATCGAGCCGAAGACCAAGAACGACCAGGAAAAGATGGGCCTCGCCCTTCACCGTCTGGCCGCCGAGGATCCGTCCTTCCGCGTCAAGACCGATGAGGAAAGCGGTCAGACCATCATCTCCGGCATGGGCGAATTGCACCTCGACATCATCGTTGACCGCATGCGTCGCGAGTTCAAGGTCGAGGCCAATGTCGGCGCGCCGCAGGTGGCCTATCGCGAGACGATCACCCGCAAGCACGAGCAGGACTACACGCACAAGAAGCAGACCGGTGGTACCGGCCAGTTCGCTCGCGTCAAGATCCTCTTCGAACCGAATCCGGACAGCAGCGAATTCGAGTTCGAGACCAAGATCGTCGGCGGCGCCGTGCCGAAGGAATACATCCCCGGTGTCGAAAAGGGCATCAACAGTGTCATGACCTCGGGTCCGTTCGCGGGCTTCCCGATGATCGGCGTCAAGGCGACGCTGATCGACGGCGCCTACCACGATGTGGACTCCAGCGTTCTGGCCTTCGAAATCGCCGGCCGCGCCTGCTTCCGGGAAGCCGCACCCAAGCTTGGCGTGCAGCTGCTCGAGCCGATCATGAAGGTCGAGGTGGTGACGCCTGAAGACTACGTCGGCAGCGTCATCGGCGACCTGAACGGCCGTCGCGGCCAGATCCAGGGCCAGGAAGCGCGTGGTGTTGCAGTTGTCATCAACGCGATGGTGCCGCTCGCCAACATGTTCAAGTACGTCGACAACCTGCGCTCGATGAGCCAGGGCCGCGCGGCCTACACGATGCAGTTCGATCATTACGAGCCTGTGCCGACCGCGGTCGCCCAGGAAGTCCAGAAGAAATACGCGTAACTCGAACGGGTTGCAGCGGTAACTTAATTCAAGGCCCGCACGGGCGAGCAGGATTGGAGACATCACATGGCAAAAGGTAAATTCGAGCGCACTAAGCCTCATGTGAACATCGGCACGATTGGTCACGTTGACCATGGCAAGACGTCGCTGACGGCGGCGATCACGAAGTATTTTGGCGAATACAAGCGCTATGACCAGATCGATGCGGCGCCGGAAGAGAAGGCGCGCGGCATCACGATCTCGACGGCTCACGTTGAATACGAGACGGCCAACCGCCACTACGCTCACGTCGACTGCCCCGGCCACGCCGACTATGTGAAGAACATGATCACCGGTGCCGCGCAGATGGACGGCGCGATCCTGGTTGTTTCGGCTGCCGACGGCCCGATGCCGCAGACCCGCGAGCACATCCTGCTTGCCCGCCAGGTCGGCGTGCCGTCGATCGTTGTGTTCCTGAACAAGGTCGACCAGGTCGACGACGCCGAGCTGCTCGAACTGGTCGAGCTCGAGGTTCGCGAGCTTCTGACCAAGAACGAGTTCCCCGGCGACGACATTCCGATCGTCAAGGGTTCGGCGCTGGCTGCTCTTGAGGATTCGGACAAGAAGATCGGCGAGGACGCGATCCGCGAGCTGATGGCTGCGGTCGATGCCTACATCCCGACCCCGGTTCGTCCGCTCGACAAGCCGTTCCTGATGCCGATCGAGGACGTGTTCTCGATCTCGGGCCGTGGCACGGTGGTGACCGGTCGCGTCGAGCGCGGCGTGGTCAAGGTCGGCGAGGAGCTGGAGATCATCGGCATCCGTCCGACGACCAAGACGACCTGCACGGGCGTCGAGATGTTCCGCAAGCTGCTCGATCAGGGCCAGGCTGGCGACAACATCGGCGCGCTGCTGCGCGGCGTTGACCGTGAAGGTGTCGAGCGCGGCCAGGTTCTGGCCAAGCCGGGCACGGTGAAGCCGCACAAGAAGTTCGTGGCCGAAGCCTACATCCTGACCAAGGACGAGGGTGGCCGCCATACGCCGTTCTTCACCAACTACCGTCCGCAGTTCTATTTCCGCACGACGGACGTGACCGGCATCGTGTCGCTGCCGGAAGGCACCGAGATGGTGATGCCGGGCGACAACATCACGGTCGATGTCGAGCTGATCGTGCCGATCGCCATGGAAGAGAAGCTGCGCTTCGCCATCCGTGAAGGCGGCCGCACCGTCGGTGCCGGTATCGTCGTCACCATCAAAGAGTAATTTGGACTTAAACCGATCTGTCGCGGGCGCAGGATATGCCCGCGCCGCGCCAGAACAAGGAAGTGACGCATGAACGGACAGAATATCCGCATCCGCCTGAAGGCGTTTGACCACCGCGTGCTCGACGCCTCGACAAAGGAAATCGTGTCGACGGCCAAGCGCACCGGTGCCAACGTCCGCGGCCCCATTCCGCTGCCGACGCGGATCGAAAAGTTCACGGTCAACCGGTCGCCTCACGTCGACAAGAAGAGCCGCGAGCAGTTCGAGATGCGCACGCACAAGCGTCTGCTCGACATCGTCGATCCGACCCCGCAGACGGTCGATGCTTTGATGAAGCTCGATCTGGCCGCCGGTGTGGACGTCGAGATCAAGCTCTAAGGGAATGAGAGCGCGGTAAGGGGCGGTGCCCCTGGCCCGGAACTCTAAAGGAATTGAACCGATGCGTTCAGGTGTGATTGCAAAGAAGGTGGGAATGACCCGCATCTATAACGATGCCGGGGAACATGTTCCCGTCACCGTTCTCCAGATGGAGAACTGCCAGGTCGTGGCGCAGCGCACGCAGGAGAAGAATGGCTACACCGCCGTTCAGCTCGGCGTTGGCCTTGCCAAGGTGAAGAACACGTCGAAGGCGATGCGCGGCCATTTCGCGACCGCTTCCGTCGAGCCGAAGGCGAAGGTCGCCGAGTTCCGCGTCTCTGCCGACAACATGATCGATGTCGGCGCCGAGATCACTGTCGAGCACTTCGTTCCCGGCCAGAAGGTCGATGTGACGGGCACGACGATCGGCAAGGGCTTCCAGGGCGTGATCAAGCGTCACCACATGGGTGGTGGCCGCGCGACCCACGGTAACTCGGTATCGCACCGTACGCACGGTTCGACCGGTCAGCGCCAGGACCCCGGCAAGGTGTTCAAAGGCAAGCATATGGCTGGCCACATGGGCGACACCCGCGTCACCACGCAGAATGTCGAGATCGTATCGACCGACGCCGACCGCGGCCTGATCCTGATCCGCGGTGCGGTTCCCGGATCGAAGGGCGCCTGGATCCTGGTCCGCGATGCGGCCAAGGTGGCACTGCCGGCCAATGCGCCGAAGCCCGCCGCGATCCGCCCAGTTGCGGCAGCTGCTAAGAACGAGGCTCCGGCCACAGAGGGAGCGGAATAATGGATCTCAAGATCACAACGCTTGGCGGCAAGGACGCCGGCAAGGTGAAACTCTCCGAGGAGATTTTCGGCCTTGATCCGCGCGAGGACATTCTGCAGCGCGTCGTGCGCTGGCAGCTGGCCAAGAAGCAGCAGGGCACGCACAAGGCCAAGGGCCGCGCCGAGATCGCGCGCACCGGCGCCAAGATGTACAAGCAGAAGGGTACGGGCCGCGCCCGTCACCATTCGGCACGCGCTCCGCAGTTCCGCGGCGGTGGCAAGGCCCACGGCCCGGTCGTCCGCAGCCACGAGCACGATCTGCCGAAGAAGGTTCGCGCGCTCGGCCTCAAGCATGCTCTCTCGGCCAAGGCCAAGAGCGCGTCGATCATCATCATCGACGAGCTGAAGCTGACCGAGGCCAAGACGAAGGCGCTGATCGCGAATTTCGCGACGCTGGGCCTGAGCAACGCCCTGGTGATCGGCGGCGCCGAGCTTGACAAGAACTTCAAGCTGGCCGCGACGAACATCCCGAACATCGACGTGCTGCCCATCCAGGGCATCAACGTCTACGACATTCTGCGCCGCGGCACGCTGGTCCTTTCGAAGGCCGCCGTCGAGGCTCTCGAGGAGCGCTTTAAATGACCGACCTTCGTCACTACGACGTGATCGTCAGCCCGGCGATCACCGAAAAGTCGACCATGGCTTCCGAGCAGAACCAGGTCGTCTTCAATGTCGCCAAGAAGGCGTCGAAGCCGGAAATCAAGGCTGCCGTCGAAGCGCTGTTCGGCGTCAAGGTGATGGCCGTGAACACGCTTGTCCGCAAGGGCAAGATCAAGCGCTTCCGCGGCACGATCGGCCGCCAGAGCGACGTCAAGAAGGCGATTGTGACGCTGGCCGACGGCCAGTCGATCGACGTCGCGACGGGTCTCTGAGCAAGGCCGCGAGGACAGAACAATGGCACTGAAAAAATTCAACCCGGTAACGCCGAGCACCCGCCAGCTGGTCATCGTCGACCGCTCGGGCCTCTACAAGGGCAAGCCCGTCAAGGGCCTGACCGAAGGCCTGACCAAGTCGGGCGGCCGCAACAACCACGGTCGCATCACCGCCCGCTTCATCGGTGGTGGTCACAAGCGTTCGTACCGCATCATCGACTTCAAGCGCCGCAAGTTCGACGTCGTCGGCACGGTCGAGCGCATTGAATACGATCCCAACCGCACCGCTTTCATCGCGCTGATCAAGTACGACGATGGCGAGCTGTCCTACATCATCGCTCCGCAGCGTCTGGCTCCCGGCGACAAGATCGTGTCCGGTGAATCGGTCGATGTGAAGCCGGGCAATGCGATGCCTCTGGCTTCGATGCCGGTCGGCACGATCGTCCACAACATCGAGCTGAAGCCGGGCAAGGGCGCCCAGGTTGCCCGTTCGGCTGGCGGTTATGGCCAGTTGGTCGGTCGTGACCAGGGCATGGCGATCCTGCGCCTCAACTCGGGCGAGCAGCGTGTCGTTCACGGCTCCTGCATGGCCACCGTCGGCGCCGTGTCCAATCCGGACCACGGCAACATCAACGACGGCAAGGCAGGTCGCACGGTTTGGCGCGGCAAGCGTCCGCACAATCGCGGCGTGACCATGAACCCGGTCGACCATCCGCACGGCGGTGGTGAAGGCCGCACCTCGGGTGGCCGTCATCCGGTCAGCCCCTGGGGCAAGCCGACCAAGGGCAAGAAGACGCGGTCCAACAAGGCGACCGACAAGTTCATCCTGCGCTCGCGCCATCAGCGCAAGAGCTAAGAAGAGGTAACGCCAAGTGACTCGTTCGATTTGGAAAGGCCCCTTCATTGACGGCTACCTTCTCAAGAAGGTGGACAAGGTTCGTGAAGGTGGTCGCAATGAGGTGATCAAGATGTGGAGCCGTCGCTCCACCATCCTGCCGCAGTTCGTCGGCTTCACCTTCGGTGTCTACAACGGCCAGAAGCATGTTCCCGTCTCGGTGAACGAGGACATGGTCGGTCACAAGTTCGGTGAATTCGCTCCGACCCGGACCTATTACGGTCACGGCGCGGATAAGAAGGCGAAGAGGAAATAATCATGGGCAAGGCCAAAGCTCCGCGCAGGCTTGCTGACAACGAAGCGCGCGCCGTGTTGCGCACGATCCGTATCAGCCCGCAGAAGCTGAACCTCGTTGCCGCGCTCATCCGCGGCAAGAAGGTCGCGACAGCGCTATCCGACCTCGAATTCTCGGCCAAGCGGATTTCCGGCACGGTCAAGAAGACGTTGGAATCGGCGATCGCCAACGCGGAAAACAACCACGACCTCGACGTCGATGCGCTTATCGTGGCGGAAGCCTATGTCGGCAAGTCGATCGTCATGAAGCGGTTCCATGCCCGTGGACGTGGTCGCGCCAGCCGTATCGAGAAGCCGTTCTCGCACCTCACGATCGTCGTTCGTGAAGTCGAAGAAAAAGGGGAGGCCGCATAATGGGCCAGAAAGTCAATCCGATCGGTCTTCGCCTCGGCATCAACCGCACCTGGGATTCGCGCTGGTTCGCGAACACCGGCGAGTACGGCAAGCTGCTGCATGAGGACATCAAGATCCGCAAGTATCTCGAGAAGGAACTCAAGCAGGCCGCGATCTCGAAGGTCGTGATCGAGCGTCCGCACAAGAAGTGCCGCGTGACCATCCATGCCGCGCGCCCGGGCCTGATCATTGGCAAGAAGGGCGCTGACATCGAGAAGCTTCGCAAGAAGCTGATGGAGATGACGAAGTCCGAGACGCACCTCAACATCGTTGAAGTGCGCAAGCCGGAGATCGACGCGACCCTGGTCGCCCAGTCGATCGCCCAGCAGCTCGAGCGCCGCATCGCGTTCCGCCGCGCCATGAAGCGTGCCGTTCAGTCGGCGATGCGCCTCGGTGCCGAAGGCATCCGCATCAACTGCGCCGGCCGTCTTGGCGGCGCCGAGATCGCGCGCATGGAATGGTACCGCGAAGGCCGCGTGCCGCTGCATACGCTGCGCGCCGATGTCGATTACGGCACGGCCGAAGCGCATACGGCGTACGGCATCTGCGGCGTCAAGGTCTGGGTGTTCAAGGGCGAGATCCTCGAGCATGACCCGATGGCTTCGGAGCGTCGCGCCACTGAAGGCGACAATGCGCATGGCGGTGGTGGTGATCGCGAACGCGGTCGTCGTCGCGAAAACGCCTGAGACATTTAGGAATTTGGAGTTAGAACGATGCTGCAGCCAAAGCGCACAAAGTTCCGCAAGCAGTTCAAGGGCCGTATCCATGGTACCGCAAAGGGCGGCACCAATCTGGATTTCGGTGGTTTCGGGCTGAAGGCGCTTGAGCCGAACCGCGTCACCGCGCGCGAGATCGAGGCGGCCCGCCGCGCGATCACTCGCGAAATGAAGCGCGCTGGACGCGTCTGGATCCGTATTTTCCCGGACGTGCCGGTCACTTCGAAGCCGACCGAAGTTCGTATGGGTAAGGGTAAGGGCGCGGTCGACTACTGGGCGGCGCGCGTCAAGCCCGGCCGCATCATGTTCGAGATCGACGGCGTCAATGAAGAAACCGCCCGTGAGGCACTGCGTCTCGGCGCGGCCAAGCTCTCGGTCAAGACGCGCTTCGTGCAGCGCATCGCAGAATAAGGACGGGCTGATCATGAAAGCCGAAGACATCCGGACCAAGACCCAGGACCAGCTGACCGACGACCTGGCCAGCCTGAAGAAGGAGCAGTTCAACCTGCGCTTCCAGAAGGCCACCGGCCAGCTCGAGAAGACCGCACGCGTGAGGCAGGTCCGCAAGGACATCGCGCGTATCAAGACCATCGCTGCGGAAAAGTCCGCGGCTAAGAAGGCTTAAGGACGAAAACCATGCCAAAGCGCATTCTGCAGGGCACCGTCGTCAGCGACAAGAACGAGAAGACGGTTGTCGTCAAGGTCGAACGGCGCTTCACGCATCCCGTGATGAAGAAGACCGTGCGCATGACCAAGAAGTACAAGGCGCACGACGAAAACAACGCCCACAAGGTTGGCGATCAGGTGTTCATCCAGGAATCGAAGCCGATTTCCAAGGATAAGCGCTGGATCGTCGTGTCTTCGGACCAGGCGTAAACAAACGAATTTTGGACAGACCGGGGAGGGGCTTTGAGCCCGTCCCGTTAGAAAAGAAGAAGGCGGCCAGTCATGATTCAGATGCAAACAAACCTCGACGTCGCGGATAATTCCGGCGCCCGTCGTGTCATGTGCATCAAGGTGCTGGGCGGCTCGAAGCGGAAATACGCTTCCGTGGGCGACATCATCGTGGTGTCGATCAAGGAAGCCATTCCGCGCGGCCGCGTTAAGAAGGGCGATGTGATGAAGGCGGTCGTGGTTCGCACGGCCAAGGACATCCGCCGCCCGGACGGCAGCGTGATCCGTTTCGACAAGAACGCGGCCGTTCTCGTCGACAACAAGAAAGAGCCGATCGGCACGCGTATCTTCGGACCGGTTCCGCGCGAACTCCGCGCCAAGAACCACATGAAGATCATCTCGCTCGCGCCTGAAGTGCTGTAAGGAGCCGGACCAATGCAAAAGATTAGAAAAGGCGACAAGGTCGTCGTGCTGGCCGGCAAGGACAAGGGCCGTTCGGGCGAAGTCCTCTCGGTACAGCCGAAGGAAGACACCGCGCTGGTGCGCGGCGTCAACATGATCCGTCGTCACCAGAAGCAATCCCAGTCCCAAGAGGGCGGGATCATAACCAAGGAAGCGCCGATCCAGCTGTCGAACATCGCGCTGGCCGACCCCAAGGATGGCAAGCCGACCCGCGTCGGCTTCATCTTCCAGAAGGACGGCAAGAAGGTGCGCGTCGCCAAGCGCTCGGGAGAAGTCATCAATGGCTAAGGCTCAATCCAAGCAGGCGACTGCCCAGAACACGCCGCGTCTCAAGCAGGTCTACAACGAGACCATTCGCAAGGCGCTGCAGGAGCAGTTCGGCTACGAGAACGAAATGCAGGTTCCGCGCATCGACAAGATCGTGCTGAACATGGGCGTCGGCGAAGCGACTGGCGATTCGAAGAAGCCTTCGATCGCCGCCGAGGACCTGGCGATGATCGCCGGCCAGAAGGCTGTCGTCACCCGCGCCCGCAATTCGATCGCCGGCTTCAAGGTCCGCGAGAAGATGCCGATCGGCGCCAAGGTCACGCTGCGCAAGGAACGCATGTACGAGTTCCTCGACCGCCTCGTGAACATCGCACTGCCACGCGTCCGCGACTTCCGCGGGCTGAATCCGAAGAGCTTCGATGGCCGTGGCAACTACGCCATGGGCATCAAGGAACACATCGTGTTCCCGGAGATCAACTACGACAAGGTTGATCAGATCTGGGGCATGGACGTCATCGTTTGTACGACTGCGAAGACGGACGACGAAGCCAGGGCATTGCTCAAGGCCTTCAACTTCCCCTTCCGCCAGTAACGGCAGCGAGAAAAGGAAAAATCTGAAATGGCAAAGACCAGCTCAGTCGAGAAGAACAACAGGCGCCGCAAGCTTGCCGACCAGTACGGTCCCAAGCGTGCAGCCCTCAAGGCGATCATCATGGATCAGTCCAAGCCGATGGAGGAGCGCTTCCGCGCTCAGCTCAAGCTTGCTGCCTTGCCGCGCAACTCGGCCAAGATCCGCATCCGTAACCGCTGCGAAGTCACCGGCCGTCCGCGCGCCTACTATCGCAAGCTCAAAGTATCGCGCATCGCGCTTCGTGATCTCGGCAACAACGGCCAGATCCCGGGCCTGGTCAAGTCGAGCTGGTAAGGAGGACATAACATGTCATTGAGCGATCCTCTCGGCGATATGCTGACCCGCATCCGCAACGCCTACGGCCGCAAGAAGTCGAGTGTTTCGACGCCGGCTTCGCGTCTGCGTACCCGCGTCCTCGACGTGCTGAAGGCTGAAGGCTATATCCGCGATTACAGCCAGACCGACTTCGACAACGGCAAGTCCGAGATCGAAATCGAGCTGAAGTATTTCGACGGTGCACCGGTCGTGCGCGAAATCGCCCGCGTCTCGAAGCCTGGCCGCCGCGTCTATGTTTCGGCCAAGTCGATCCCGCACGTCGCCAACGGCCTCGGCATCGCCATCCTTTCGACACCGAAGGGCGTGATGGCCGACCACGAAGCACGCGAACAGAACGTCGGCGGTGAAATCCTCTGCCAGATCTTCTGATCTGGCGTGTGACCGGCAAAATCGGAATCCGGTTTTCGGGATCATGCCCGAAGACAGAGACCTGAAACAAGAGAAGTGACGAGGACAACAAAATGTCTCGTATTGGAAAGAAACCCGTTTCGCTGCCGCAGGGCGTGACCGCGACCGTCAACGGCCAGACCGTGACGGCGAAGGGCCCCAAGGGCGAGCTGAAGTTCGTGGTGAACGAAGAAGTCCTGGTCAAGATGGAAGGCAGCGAGATCGCTGTCCAGCCGCGCGACCAGACCAAGACGGCCCGCTCCAAGTGGGGCATGTCGCGCACGCAGATCGTCAACATCCTGCAGGGCGTCAAGGACGGTTTCGAGAAGAAGCTCGAGATCACCGGCGTCGGCTATCGCGCCGCCATGCAGGGCAAGAACCTGCAGCTGGCCCTTGGCTTCAGCCATGATGTCGTTTACGAGACCCCGGCTGGCATCACGATCACTGTGCCGAAGCCGACGGAAATCACCGTGACCGGCATCGACAAGCAGCAGGTCGGCCAGGTTGCCGCCGAGATCCGCGAATATCGCGGTCCTGAGCCCTACAAGGGCAAGGGTGTCCGTTACGCTGGCGAGAAGATCGTCCGCAAGGAAGGCAAGAAGAAGTAGTGGGCTTGGCCCCGAAAAGTTGAAGACTTTTTGGGAAAGGACCAAGCTAAAGAGATGTAACGCCGCGGGGAGCGGTCGCGGGAGGCGCTTTCGCCTACCGCATAGGGCGGCCCCCGTTTTTTGAAGGCAAGGAACTATCATGGCTAGCAAGGAATCCATCCAGCGCCGCGCGCAGCGCGTCCGCCGTCAGATCAAGAAGGTCGCCGGTGAGCGTCCGCGTCTGTCGGTCCACCGCACATCGAAGAACATCTATGTGCAGGTCATCGACGACGCCAAGGGTCACACCATCGTCGCGGCCTCGACGCTCGAGAAGGACCTCAAGGGTTCGCTCAAGACCGGCGCCGACACCGCCGCCGCTGCTGCGATCGGCAAGCTGATCGCCGAGCGCGCCACCAAGGCTGGCGTCAAGGAAGTCGTCTTCGATCGCGGCGCCTACATCTATCACGGCCGCGTCAAGGCGCTCGCCGAGGCTGCCCGTGAAGGTGGTCTGAGCTTCTAAATTTCGCCCCCGGTGACCCACTGAGGCGCCGGATCTTATCAGCAACCGTGCTTCCGGAAAAAAACAAGGAACAGGATATGGCACAGGAACGTAGGGATGGCGGCCGCGGCCGCGATCGTGAAGAACGTGATGACGGCATGGTGGACAAGCTCGTCCACATCAACCGCGTCGCCAAGGTCGTCAAGGGCGGCCGTCGCTTCGGTTTTGCAGCACTCGTCGTCGTCGGCGACCAGAAGGGCCGTGTCGGTTTTGGTCACGGCAAGGCACGCGAAGTGCCGGAAGCGATCCGCAAGGCTACTGAATCGGCCAAGCGCGACATGATCTTCGTGCCGCTGCGCTCGGGCCGCACGCTGCACCACGACGTCGAGGGACGTTGGGGCGCTGGCCGTGTTCTGCTGCGCGCCGCCAAGCAAGGTACCGGCATCATCGCCGGTGGCCCGATGCGCGCTGTCTTCGAGACGCTCGGCATGCATGACGTGGTCGCCAAGTCGATGGGTTCGTCGAACCCCTACAACATGGTTCGCGCCACGTTCGACGCGCTGAAGAGCCAGATGCATCCCAAGGATGTGGCTGCTGCGCGCGGCATCAAGTATTCGACCCTTCAGGCCCGCCGCGGCACCGCCGTTGCGGCTGAAGAATAGTCGATCTGACCAGGGATTTTGACCATGGCCAAGAAAGCAACCAAGACCATCACCGTTGAGCAGATCGGTTCGCCGATCCGCCGTCCCAAGGAACAGCGCGCAACGCTGGTCGGGCTCGGCCTCAACAAGATGCACAAGCAGCGCACGCTGGAAGATACGCCCTCCGTGCGCGGCATGATCGCCGCCGTCCAGCATCTCGTCCGCGTCGTGGACGAGGGCTGAGCCAAAGCGCAGGAGAACCCAGATGAAACTCAACGATCTGCGTGACAAGGACGGCGCGACGCACTCCAAGAAGCGTCTTGGCCGCGGCATCGGCTCCGGCTCCGGCAAGACCGGTGGTCGCGGCGTCAAGGGCCAGAAGGCGCGCTCCGGCGTCGCCATCAACGGCTTCGAGGGTGGCCAGATGCCGCTCTATCGGCGTCTGCCGAAGCGTGGCTTCAACAACATCTTCGCCAAGAGCTTCACCGTTGTGTCGCTGGCTCGTATCCAGGTCGCCATCGACGCCAAGAAGCTCGATGCCAAGGCGACCGTGACGGCTGAATCGCTCGTTGCTGCCGGCGTCATTCGCCGCGTCAAGGACGGCGTGCGCATCCTCTCCGACGGCGAAATCAAGGCGAAGCTCGCCTTTGACGTTGCCGGCGCCTCTAAGGCCGCGATCGAGAAGATCGAAAAGGCCGGCGGCTCGGTCAAGCTGCCGGAAAAGGCAGCTGCCGAGTAACGGCAATTTGAAGCGCGATCGGCAAGAGTGGGATCCGTTTTTGCTCACGATTGCGCTTTGATCTGCTCAATTAGGCGGCCGCGTCAACGCGGCCGCTTGCATGTTTAGAGCCCGGAGCTTATCTCGTGAGCTTCGGTGAAACGCACCGCCTGACCTTCGGGCCATCAAGCGTTACCAAGCGGAGAATCAGGCATGGCTTCGGCTGCTGAACAACTAGCCTCGAATCTGAATTTCTCGGCCTTCGCCAAGGCGGAGGACCTGAAGAAACGCATCTGGTTCACCATCGGCGCGTTGCTCGTCTATCGGCTCGGCACTTATATTCCGCTTCCCGGCATCAATCCCGACGCCTTCGCGCAGGCTTTCTCCTCGCAGAGCAAGGGTGTGCTCGGCATGTTCAACATGTTCGCCGGCGGTGCCGTGCAGCGCATGGCGATCTTTGCACTGGGCATCATGCCGTACATTTCCGCCTCCATCATCATGCAACTGATGACCTCGGTCATCCCGTCGCTGGAAGCGCTGAAGAAGGAAGGCGAGCAGGGCCGCAAGGTCATCAACCAGTACACGCGCTATGGCACCGTGCTTTTGGCGCTGGTTCAGGCCTATGGCATTTCTGTGGGCCTGGAGAACGGCAACGGCATCGTCAATGATCCCGGCATGTTCTTCCGCCTCTCGACCGTCGTCACGCTGGTCGGTGGCACCATGTTCCTGATGTGGCTCGGCGAGCAGATCACCGCGCGCGGCATCGGTAACGGCATTTCGCTGATCATCTTCTCCGGCATCGTCGCCGGCCTGCCGCGCGCCATTTCCGGCACGCTGGAGCTTGGCCGCACCGGCGCCTTGTCGACGGGCCTCATCCTGGCGATCATCGTCCTGGCCATCGTCGTCATCGCCCTCATTGTGTTCTTCGAACGTGCCCAGCGTCGCTTGCTGATCCAGTATCCGAAGCGTCAGGTCGGCAACCGCATGTTCCAGGGCGACACCTCGCATCTGCCGCTGAAGCTCAACACGTCAGGCGTCATTCCGCCGATCTTCGCTTCCTCGCTGCTGTTGCTGCCGGCCACCGTCGCCGGCTTCTCGCAGACGACCAACATGCCGGCCTGGGCGAGCACCATCCTGGCTTCGCTCGGCCACGGTCAGCCGCTCTACATGGCATTCTATGCGGCGATGATCGTGTTCTTCGCCTTCTTCTATACTGCGATTGTCTTCAACCCGAAGGACACAGCCGACCAGCTCAAGAAGCATTCGGGCTTCATCCCGGGCTATCGTCCGGGCGAGCGCACCGCCGATTACATCGATTACGTTCTCACCCGCATCACCGTCGTCGGCGCCATCTATCTGGTGCTGGTGTGCCTGCTGCCGGAGTTCCTGATCTCGGCGACTGGCGTACCATTCTACCTTGGTGGCACATCGCTTCTGATCGTGGTCAGTGTCACGCTCGATACGGTTGCGCAGATTCAGGGACACCTGATCGCGCACCAGTATGAAGGCCTGATCAAGAAGTCGAAGCTGCGCGGGGGGAAGAAAGCCAGATGAGGTTGATTTTGCTTGGGCCGCCAGGGGCGGGCAAGGGGACACAAGCACAAAGACTGGTAGAGAAACACGGCATACCCCAGCTTTCGACGGGCGACATGCTGCGTGCTGCCGTTCAGGCCGGTACCGAAGTCGGCAAGCGCGCCAAGGCGGTGATGGATGCCGGTGAACTGGTGTCGGATGCCATCGTCAATGCGATCGTCGCCGAGCGTATCGATCAGGCCGATTGCGCGAAGGGGTTCATCCTCGACGGATACCCGCGAACCCTGGTGCAGGCGGACGCGGTGGAAGCAATGCTTTCGGATCGTTCCCAGGGCCTGGATGCCGTCATCGAACTTGTCGTCGACGACAAGGCGCTGGTTGGTCGAATCGTCAAGCGCGCCAATGAGGCACAGGCCGCCGGTCTGCCCGTACGCAAGGACGATAATCCGGCCGTCTTCGAGGAACGCCTGAGAGAGTACTACAAGAAGACGTCGCCGCTGATTGGCTACTATTATGCCAAGGGCAAGCTCAGGAGCGTCGACGGCATGGCCGACATCGATCAGGTGACGGAGCAGATCGAGGCAGTGCTCAAGGCGGCAACGCGGCGAAATTAACGATTGCGCTTGACGGGAGCGGCTCGCTGCGGTATGGCGGCCCGTCTTCCTATCAGGCATGGGCTTTGCTTGTCCGCAAGGGCAAGGCAGCCGCTTTGAACTGGAAACTCCCGCATGGGCCGGCCTCCACCGGACGCGGGGCAACTTAAGATAGCGCCGGTTCGTCCGGCCCACATGGAGAAGAGAAGAACATGGCTCGTATAGCCGGCGTTAACATTCCGACCAACAAGCGCGTCGTCATCGCGCTTCAGTACATCCACGGCATCGGCAAGAAGTTCGCCCAGGAGATCGTCGACAAGGTCGGCATCCCGGCCGAACGTCGCGTCAATCAGCTGACCGACGCCGAAGTGCTGCAGATCCGCGAAACGATCGACCGCGACTATCAGGTCGAGGGCGACCTGCGCCGCGAAGTGTCGATGAACATCAAGCGGCTCATGGACCTCGGCTGCTACCGTGGCCTGCGTCACCGCCGCTCGCTGCCGGTTCGCGGCCAGCGCACGCATACCAATGCGCGCACCCGCAAGGGCCCGGCCAAGTCGATCGCCGGCAAGAAGAAGTAAGTTTCGGACGGCTTGTCCGTCTCGCCCGGCAGCTTCGGCTGCCGGTTGCGTTTTCCCGGCAACTGAAAAACGGGAAGGGTGGAGCCGCTGGCATTACGGCGGTGTAGAGATCAACTGAAAGGACTATCATGGCCAAGGAAGCCGCTCGTGTTCGCCGTCGCGAACGCAAGAATATCTCGTCGGGCGTTGCCCACGTCAATTCGACCTTCAACAACACGATGATCACCATCACCGACGCGCAGGGCAATTCGATTGCCTGGTCGTCGGCCGGTGCCCAGGGCTTCAAGGGTTCGCGCAAGTCGACCCCGTTTGCCGCCCAGATGGCTGCCGAGGACGTTGCCAAGAAGGCCCAGGAACACGGCATGCGCATGCTCGAAGTCGAGGTCTGCGGACCCGGCTCCGGTCGTGAATCGGCGCTGCGCGCCCTGCAGGCGGCCGGCTTCACCATCACCTCGATCCGTGATGTGACGCCGATCCCGCATAATGGTTGCCGCCCGCGCAAGAAGCGCCGCGTCTAAGAAATTACCGAACGCCGCGCGAACGCCAAGAGCGTTCCTCCGCGGTATTCCAGGTCGCCCGCCACGATTGGATGGTGGCGGGTCAACGGAAGGAAAGCATCATGATCCAGAAAAATTGGCAGGAACTGATCAAGCCGAACAAGATCGAGTTCTCGTCGAAGAAGAAGACACTGACCACGCTGGTCGCCGAGCCGCTCGAGCGCGGCTTTGGCCTCACGCTGGGCAACGCGCTGCGTCGCGTGCTTCTGTCTTCGCTGCGCGGTGCGGCTGTCACCGCCGTGCAGATCGACGGTGTCCTGCATGAATTCTCGTCCATCGCCGGTGTGCGCGAGGACGTGACCGACATCGTCTTGAACATCAAGGAAATCGCCATCCGCATGGAAGGCGACGGCCCCAAGCGCATGGTCGTTCGCAAGCAGGGACCGGGTGCGGTTCTCGCCGGCGACATCCAGACGGTTGGCGACGTCGAGATCCTCAATCCCGACCACGTCATCTGCACGCTGGACGAAGGCGCTGAAATCCGCATGGAATTCACCGTCGACACCGGCAAGGGTTACGTGCCGGCAGACCGCAACCGTGCCGAGGACGCGCCGATTGGCCTCATCCCGGTCGACAGCCTCTATTCGCCGGTCAAGAAGGTCTCCTACAAGGTCGAGAACACCCGCGAGGGCCAGGTTCTCGACTATGACAAGCTGACCATGACGATCGAGACCGACGGTTCGATCACCGGCGAGGACGCGGTGGCTTTCGCCGCGCGCATCCTGCAGGATCAGCTCGGCCTGTTCGTCAACTTCGACGAGCCACAGAAGGAAGTCGCGGCGGAAGCCGTCACCGAGCTCGCCTTCAACCCGGCGCTGCTCAAGAAGGTCGACGAACTCGAGCTTTCGGTGCGTTCGGCCAACTGCCTGAAGAACGACAACATCGTCTATATCGGCGACCTGATCCAGAAGACCGAAGCAGAGATGCTGCGCACCCCGAACTTCGGCCGCAAGTCGCTGAACGAGATCAAGGAAGTGCTGGCGGCGATGGGCCTGCATCTCGGCATGGAAGTGCCGGACTGGCCGCCGGAAAACATCGAAGACCTCGCCAAGCGTTACGAAGATCAGTATTGAGGCTGAGGCCTCTCGAACCCGCAATGAAGGAGAAGAGCCATGCGCCACGGATTTAAGGGCCGCCGGTTCGCCCGCAGCATAAGCCACCGCAAGTCGATGTTCGCCAACCTGGCGGTGTCGCTCATCGAGCACGAGCAGATCCTCACTACCCTGCCGAAGGCGAAGGACCTGCGTCCGATCGTCGAGAAGCTGGTGACGCTCGGCAAGCGCGGCGACCTGCACGCCCGCCGTCAGGTGATCGCGCAGATCGGCAATGAAGGCGTCGTCAAGCGCCTGTTCGACACCATCGCCCCGCGTTACGCCACCCGCAACGGCGGCTACCTGCGCATCATGAAGGCTGGTTTCCGCCACGGTGACAATGCAGCGATGGCGGTCATCGAATTCGTCGATCGCGACACCTCGGCCAAGGGCGCCGGCGACCGCGCCCGCATCGAGGCCGAAGGCACCGACGAGGAAGCCGCTGCCGCATAAGGCTCGGCTTTTCCCAAAGAATTCAAAGGGGCCTGCGGGCCCCTTTTGTTTTCTTGAAGCGGCAATTTGCGGCGAACCGGATTTCTTGCCAGGAACCGGGGGTCTTTTGGCTGAAATATTCGGATTTCAGGGGCTTAGCCTTTCATTTTGCACAATCGTCGGGACAATGCGCCCGAACTCGCCTTGGAGGATTCGCGAATGCGCGCCAAAAGACTGTCCCTTGTTCTGCTCTGCGCCATGCTGACTTTCGCAGCCGCGCCGGCAGTCAGGCAGGCTCTTGCCGAGGATGCCCCCAAGGCAGATCCGGGACTTTCCGACGTCCTGACCGACCTGCTGCACGGCGTGGAAGGCGAGAACACCACTTCGGGGCCGGACAAGCGCGTGCCCTTCGGCCGCGAGGAAGTGCAACTGTCGTTCGCGCCGCTGGTCAAGCAGACGGCGCCCGCCGTGGTCAATGTCTATGCCTCGCAGACGGCCAAGGTCACGTCGCCTTTTGAAGGCGATCCGTTCTTCGAGGAGTTTTTCGGCCGCGCGCAGCCGCGGGCGCAGTCTTCGCTGGGCTCGGGCGTGCTTGTCGATCCAAGCGGCGTCATCGTTACCAATTTCCACGTCATCAAGGACGCCGACGAGGTCAAGGTGGCGACCGCCGACGGGCGCGAATTCACCAGCAAGGTGATGCTAAAAGACGAGACGCTCGATCTTGCCGTGCTCAAGATCGAATCCGACAAGCCGTTTCCGGTCATCGCCATTGGCGATTCCGATGCGCTCGAGGTCGGCGACCTGGTGCTGGCCATCGGCAATCCCTTCGGCGTCGGACAGACCACGACGAGCGGCATCGTTTCGGCGCTTGCCCGCAGCCATATCGGTGTTTCGGATTCGGGCTATTTCATCCAGACCGATGCCGCCATCAATCCCGGGAATTCCGGTGGTGCGCTGATCAACATGGGTGGCCAGCTGGTCGGCATCAACACCGCCATCTACAGCCGTAGCGGTGGCTCGATCGGCATCGGCTTTGCCATCCCCGCCAATATGGTGCGGGCTTTTGCCGATGCCGCCAAGGCCGGCCTCGATTTCTTCGAGCGGCCCTATATCGGCGCCGAGTTCGAAGCGGTGACGCCACAGATCGCCGAATCGCTTGCCATGGAGAAGCCGACCGGCGCGCTGGTGTCTTCCGTCGACGCGGCGGGCCCGGCGGGCAAGGCCGGGCTGAAGCCCGGCGATGTCGTGCTGCAGATCAACGGCAAGCCTGTCGAGAGCATCGAGGCACTGGACTATCGCATGGCGACGCTGTCGATCGGTACCAAGGCCAATTTCGCGATCCTGACCAAGGGACAACAAGCAGCGATGGACATCGCGCTCGAGCGTGCGCCGGAGGGTGCAAAAGCCTCGGAAGTGACGCTGCATGGCCGCAGCCCGTTCTCGGGCGCCAAGGTCGCCGAACTGTCGCCGCGGCTTGCCCAGAAGCTTGGACTGCGCACTGACCTCAAGGGCGTGACGGTGATCGACATCAACCGCGATTCGCCGGCCGCCGATTTCGGCTTCCAGCCCGGCGACATCGTGCGCGAGGTGAACGGCACGACCATCGATACCGCGGCAACGCTGGCGCAGGTCGCCCAGCAGGATACGCGCTGGTGGCGCTTTACCGTCGAGCGCGGCGGGCAGATACTGCGTCAGGTGTTGCGTTATTAGAGCTGGGGTCCGTGCAATCGGGCTCATGCTCCAACCAAAAAGAAGTGCATGGCCGATCTGTTCAGCGTCGACGAACCGGAAAAGGCACCGCCCGGGCGGCCGCTGGCCGACAGGCTGCGGCCGAGAAACCTCGGTGAGGTCGTCGGCCAGGAACATCTGACCGGCCCTGACGGCGCGCTGACCCGGCTGATCGGTTCGGGTTCGCTGGGGTCGATGATCTTCTGGGGACCGCCCGGCACCGGCAAGACCACGGTGGCACGGTTGCTTGCCGGTGAAACCAGCCTCGCCTTCGAGCAGATATCGGCGGTGTTCTCGGGCGTCGCCGACCTGAAGAAGGTGTTCGAAGCCGCCAAGCTGCGCCGCGCCAACGGCCGCCAGACCTTGTTGTTCGTCGACGAGATCCATCGCTTCAACCGTGCGCAGCAGGATGGCTTCCTGCCGGTCATGGAAGACGGCACCGTCGTGCTTGTCGGTGCCACCACCGAAAATCCGTCCTTCGAACTCAACGCGGCTCTTTTGTCACGCGCGCGCGTGCTGGTCTTTCACTCGCTTGGCGAGGACAGCATCGCCAAGCTAATGGCGCGGGCGGAGGAAGCCGAGGGCAGGGCGCTGCCGCTCGATGACGAGGCGAAGGCGATGCTCATCCGCATGAGCGATGGCGACGGCCGCGCGTCGCTGACGCTCGCCGAAGAGGTCTGGCGCGCCGCCAAGCCAGGCGAGATATTCAATGCCGAAGGGCTGCAGCGCATCGTCCAGCGCCGCGCGCCGATCTACGACAAGGGCCAGGACGGCCACTACAATCTGATCTCGGCGCTGCACAAATCGGTGCGCGGCTCCGATCCAGACGCCGCGCTCTATTATCTCGCGCGCATGTTCGATGCCGGCGAGGATCCGCTCTATCTCGGCCGCCGGCTGGTGCGCATGGCGATGGAGGACATCGGCCTTGCCGATCCGCAGGCGCTGGTCGTCGCCAACGCCGCCAAGGACGCCTACGACTATCTCGGCTCGCCCGAGGGCGAACTCGCCTTTGCCGAGGCCACCGTCTATCTCGCCACCGCACCCAAATCCAACGCCATCTACACCGCCTTCAAGGCGGCCACGCGCGCCGCCAAGGAATACGGCTCGCTGCTGCCGCCCAAGCACATCCTCAACGCGCCGACCAAGCTGATGAAAGAGGAGGACTACGGCGCCGGCTATCGCTACGACCATGACGAGCCGGATGCCTTTTCGGGCCAGGACTATTTCCCCGAAAAGATGGGCCGCCAGACCTTCTACGATCCCCCTGAACGCGGTTTCGAGCGAGACATCAGGAAGCGGCTCGACTATTGGGCAAAGCTGCGTAAAGAGCGGGAATAGCAGGCTTGCGTGGCCCGGCCGTCGTCACGCTTCAAAACGAGGCTTCGCCTTGGGGCATTTCAAGCTCGGTCGCTCTCCACGCGTTGTTCGCCGCGATACTGGCCTTGATGCCGATACCGAAGCGCACGAATCGACCGGAGGAAGAACGGGTGTCGGTCGAAATTCTGACGCCTCAACAGTTCGAGGCTTCAACCAAACCGCTGCCGGCACCGGCGGCCCCGGTGGCGCCGCAGGCGCGGGCAGCAGAGCCGCCATCGGCTTCGAGCCCGCCTCGACCTCAACCGTCCAGCGCAGCGGCCATGATCCGGCCGACCGAAATGCTGTCGGCTAAGACGCTCGCCGATCCACGCAGCCGCCAGGCGCGCGCGGATCTCGCGACCTTCGCTTCCGACGAGCGCATGGTGCAATTGTGCAATCTTGAGGCCATGGATCAGATTCGCCGATGGCGCGCGGATTTTCAGCCAGAGCAGGTCGTGCCTTATGCAACGGCGGAGGAGAAGATCACCGGCACGACGATCGCCGCCAACGGTGCTGCCTTTCGCAGCCGCAGAAACTGGTACGGGCTGAAGTTCAGATGCCAACTCGCGCATGACGGCGAAAGCGTCGTCGGCTTTGAGTTTCTGGTTGGCGATCCCGTGGCCAGGGAGAAATGGGACGAACTCGGCCTGCCGGCGGTGCATTGACCGATATCGGTTCTTCCGGCTGACGACCCGCAACGCCATGGGCGTTGTGTGGCGGACCAAAAAACCTTATCAAGGCGCGCGGCCGGGGCGGTGGTCGTTGCCATGATTTGGCGCTACTCTTTCGCAACAGGATCGCGCTCTGCGCGTGGAAAAATGACAAAAACCCTTCGCAAAGCCCTTCGCAAATTCGCCATTGCCATTCCGCTTCTGGCCCTCGGCTTCTATTTCATTCCGATCCTGACGACGCTCTTCATTGTCCTCGGCCTCATCGATGTCCTGCGCAACGACCGCAAGGATATGTCGCTGTTCTCAGGCTATTTTCTTGGCAACGGCCTGTTCACCTGGCTGCTTTCGCCGTTCAACCTGTTGGTCGATCTCCTGTGCTACAGGAACCCGGGCGTGTGGAAGCTGGAGCAGTTTCCGGAGGATTATCAGCGCGAGGTCAACGAGGTCCTGGACGTCTTCAAGGTGCGCAAGGACGAGATCATCGCCGACATCGACGCCAATTTTGGCGCCGGCCGGCGCGGCATGTATGTCTATCAGTGGTACGGCAAGCACAAGATCGACAACGTCGCCGAGTTCAACAAGGATTTCAAATACATCAAGACCATCGCCGTTTCCGTCTTCAGCAAGCGTGAATCGACGTCCTGGCACTTTGGCCCGCTGCGGCTCAGCCTGCGCATTCTCTACAATTTGATTCCGGTGAAATCGGAGATCTTCGTCGAGTGTGGCAACGTCAAGAATTACTGGTACGACAATCCGCTGTTCATCTTCGACGACACGCTGCTGCACCGCTCCGTCAACGAATATGACGGGCGGCGCTATTGCGTGTTCATGGACATCATTCGCCCGTCCCCGGTCCCCGGGCTCATTGCGGGCCTTCTTGCCATCGTCTCGGTGAGCGTCGAGCGCATCAATTCGATGTTCTACAAGAACTGGAAGATGATCGGTTCGACCAAGCCGAAGAAGGTCGGAACCCCCTGAACTGAAAGATCATCGATGCTGCCAGCCTTGCCGGCAGAGGTTTCCGCTTTGCGGGAATTGCCGCCAAGCCCGGAACGTTTCCGAGGCTGGTCTTGAACCAACGTCCTATAGCGCGACCGGGCCTTGTTCCTCTACAACTCGACGCAGCGGATGTATCTCAATAGATATAACGCTACTGTGAGTTGGAAGCGACATTCGCCTTGGGAGGATAGGTGAGCGGACAGCAGCCGACCGGCCATCATGCGGATTTCATACAGGCATCCATTGCCAGCCGCGATGCGGCCCGCTCGGCGCTGGTCGCTTCCTGGCGGCGTTCGCTTGCATTGCATGGTCTCGATCCGGCCGAGCGCAAGGCGCCGCGACGCTTGACCGAGGCCGAGCTGAACGAAGCAAGGCAGCGCATGGAACCATTGCGTCGCGCCGCCGATGCGAGCCTGGACCGGCTGTACCTGGCTGTCGGCGGTGTTGGTTGCTGCGTGCTTCTTGCCGATCGCGATGGCATCCCGGTAGAACGCCGTGGCGCCGTCGCCGACGACGACACGTTCGACGAGTGGGGACTGTGGACGGGAACCGTCTGGAGTGAGGACTCCGAGGGTACCAACGGCATCGGCACATGCCTTGCCGATCAGCGCGCGCTGACCATTCACCGAGACCAGCATTTCTTTTCACGCAACACGCTGCTCAGCTGCACCACCGCGCCGATCTATGACCACGAGGGCAATCTGGCGGCCGCGCTCGACGTCTCGTCGTGCAGGTCGGACCTGACCGAAGGCTTTGTCGGCCTGATCGCCATCGCGGTCGGCGATGCCGCGCGCCGCATCGAGGCCGAGAATTTTCGCCTGTCTTTTCCCAATGCCCGCATTCTGCTTGCCTCGGCGGCGGAGCGCGGCGCCGGCGCGCTGATCGCGGTCAATGGCGACGATCTCGTGGTGGGGGCAACGCGCTCTGCGCGGCTGGCCCTCGGTATCACACAACAGGCGCTGGCCAAGGGACTGCCGGCCGCCGACATCCTTGGCGGCTCGGCCAACACTGCCGAAGACCTGGATGAAGCGGAGCGCGGCGTGGTTCAGCGCGCCATCGCGCGCGCCGAAGGCAATGTTTCGGCCGCCGCCAGCAATCTTGGAATTTCGCGGGCTACCTTGCACCGCAAGCTTGCCCGCTTCGGCATCCGCCGTCCACATTGACCTTGAGGCCCGCAACTGTCGCAGTTCTGCGACAGTCGGCGTCGGCGAGTAATGGACCTGGGCTGACAAGTCCTGCTCCATCGGCAACTCTCCCAGCGACACGCCGCATCCCGTGGCGTTGCTTCTTGGGAGGAAGATGATGAACAAGGTAGAATTTTCTCGCACGGCCAAGGTTCCCTTCGCCAAGCGCTACGACAACTTTATCGGCGGCAAATGGGTCGCCCCGCTTTCCGGAAAATACTTTGAAAACATTTCGCCGGTGAACGGCCGGCCGCTGGGCGAGGTTGCCCGGTCCGACGCCAGCGATATCGAGGCGGCACTCGACGCCGCTCACAAAGCCAAGGATGCCTGGGGCAAGACAAGTGCCGCCGCCCGTGCGCTGATCCTCAACCGCATCGCCGACCGCATGGAGGACAATCTCGATCTTCTGGCGCTCGCCGAGACCTGGGACAACGGCAAGCCGATCCGCGAGACGACCGCTGCCGACCTTCCGCTCGCCATCGATCATTTCCGCTATTTTGCCGGGGCCGTGCGTGCCCAGGAGGGCGGCATTTCGGAAATCGACCACGATACCGTCGCCTATCATTTCCATGAGCCGCTCGGCGTTGTCGGCCTGATCATCCCCTGGAATTTCCCGCTGCTGATGGCGGTGTGGAAGCTGGCGCCGGCGCTTGCCGCCGGCAACTGCGTCGTCTTGAAGCCAGCCGAACAGACGCCCGCCACCATCATGTTGTGGGCGGACCTGGTCGGTGACCTCTTGCCGGATGGCGTGCTCAACATCGTCAACGGCTTTGGCCTCGAGGCCGGCAAGCCGCTCGCCTCGTCGAACCGCATTGCCAAGATCGCCTTCACTGGCGAGACGACGACCGGCAGGTTGATCTCGCAATATGCCAGCCAGAATCTCATCCCGGTAACGCTGGAGCTCGGCGGCAAGTCGCCCAACATCTTCTTCCAGGACGTTACCGCCGAGGACGACGACTTCTTCGACAAGGCGATCGAAGGCTTCGTCATGTTCGCCCTCAACCAGGGCGAGGTCTGCACCTGCCCGAGCCGGGCGCTGGTGCATGAGAAGATCTACGACAAGTTCATGGAGCGTGCGCTGAAGCGCGTCGAGGCGATCGTCCAGGGCGATCCGCTTGACCCGGCAACGATGATCGGTGCGCAGGCGTCGAGCGAACAGCTGGAGAAGATCCTGAGCTACTTCGACATCGGCCGTCAGGAAGGTGCCGAAGTGCTGACCGGTGGCGAGCAGAACCACCTGCCGGGCGATCTGGCGGGCGGCTACTACGTCAAGCCGACCGTGTTCAAGGGTCACAACAAGATGCGGGTCTTCCAGGAGGAGATCTTCGGACCGGTGGTCTCGGTGACGACCTTCAAGGACGACGACGAGGCGCTGTCGATCGCCAACGACACGCTCTACGGCCTTGGCGCCGGCATCTGGAGCCGTGACGCGAACCGCTGCTACCGTTTCGGCCGTGCCATCCAGGCCGGCCGCGTCTGGACGAATTGCTACCATGCCTATCCTGCGCATGCGGCGTTTGGCGGCTACAAGCAGTCGGGCATCGGTCGTGAAAACCACAAGATGATGCTCGACCATTATCAGCAGACCAAGAACATGCTGGTCAGCTACAGCCCGAAGAAGCTCGGTTTCTTCTGATCACCTCCCCAGCCAGCGCATGATCCTGTCGCAAGGATCATGCGCGATCTTCACAAGAGGCGCGGCTTTCATCGCCGCGCCTCGGTCCCTTCGTGAAGGAACACGCTTCGTGATGGAAGACTGCATGCTCGACAAGGTTTCCCTTGGAAAAGTCTCGGCCACGCCGGCGGCCCGGGCATTTCTGGCCGAAATCATCGCCGATCACGGCCCGGTGCTGTTCCACCAGTCAGGTGGTTGCTGCGATGGATCCTCGCCGATGTGCTATCCCCGGGGCGATTTCATCGTCGGCGACAAGGACGTCATGCTCGGCGAAATCGGCGAGACGCCAGTCTACATCAGCGCTTCGCAACATGAGGTGTGGAAGCACACCGATCTCATCATCGATGTGGTGCCGGGCAGGGGCGGCATGTTCTCGCTCGACAATGGACGCGAGAGGCGATTCCTGACGCGTTCAACTGTTTGTGCGGTGCCAGCGCCCACACGCGCAGGGGATTGACCGGGCCGCCCCGCGAGGGCAGAAAACCGCATGCTCAATCTCCTTCTCGTTGTTCTGGGCGGCGGCATTGGCGCCGGCATCCGCCACCTGGCCAATATGGGCGCGTTGCGCCTCATCGGTCCGAATTTTCCGTGGGGCACGATGGCCATCAACATCGTCGGCTCTTTCGCCATGGGCCTGTTCATCGCAGCCCTGTCACGTCGCGGCGGGTCGAACGAGCTTCGGCTGTTCGTCGCCACTGGCATCTTTGGCGGCTTCACCACCTTTTCCGCGTTCTCGCTCGATTTCGCGACATTGTGGGAACGGGGTGCGACGTTGCCGGCATTCGGATACGCGCTGGCCAGCGTCATTGGAGCGATCTTCGCCCTGTTTTTTGGTCTTTGGCTCGCAAGAAGCCTGCCTTAATGCTATTGCCGCGCCGAGAGCAGGCCCGGTCCTGCTTGGAAAACGGATAAAGCGAGAACCATGGCAGGTGTTGAACAGATCACGGTGGAGGCCGGCGAGGCGGGCATGCGGCTCGATCGCTGGTTCAAGACCCATTTTCCGGGCCTTGGCTTCGGCCATCTGCAGAAGCTGCTGCGCTCCGGCCAGATCCGCGTCGATGGCGGCCGTGTCAAGGCCGACACCCGTGTCGAGCCCGGCCAGATGGTGCGCGTTCCGCCGCTCGAGGTCGACAAGAAGGGCGAAAGCGCGCTGACCGGTCATTCCATTCGCAACCAGGGCGATGCCGACGTTCTGGCGAAAATGCTCATCCACGAGGATCCGAAGGTTTTCGTCTTCAACAAACCGGCGGGCCTTGCCGTGCAGGGCGGCTCGGGCGTCACCCGCAATGTCGATGACATGTTGGAGGCGTGGCGCAACCAGAAGGGTGAGAAGCCGCGGCTCGTGCACCGGCTCGACCGCGACACATCGGGCGTGCTGGTCGTCGCTCGCACCCGGCTTGCCGCCATGAAGCTGTCCGAGGCGTTTCGCGCTCGCGAGACCAAGAAGACGTATTGGGCGCTGGTGAAGGGCGTACCGCCCAAGCGTGAGGACAAGATCTCGACCTGGCTGATCAAGGAGCCGACGCCTGACGGTGACCGGGTTCGCGTCGCCGCGCATGGCGAAAAGGGCGCCGACCACGCCGTCTCCTACTACCGCATCATCGAGCAGGCGGCGCAGACGATGACCTGGCTCGAAATGGAACCCTATACGGGCCGCACCCACCAGCTCCGTGTCCATGCCGCCTACATTGGTTGTCCGATCATCGGCGATCCGAAGTATTTCGAGGCCGACACCAACTGGGATTTCCCCGGCGGCATTCAAAACCGCCTGCATCTCCACGCGCGCCGCATCATAATTCCGCACCCGGACAAGGGTGTCATCGATGTCACCGCGCCGATGCCGCCGCACATGCGCCAGAGCTGGAACCTGATCGGCTTCGACGACGCCAGCGCGGAGGACTGATCTTGAGCGGCGCCACCGACGCGCTCGACCGGCGCGATACGGTCGATATGGCCGCCGCCACCATCATGGTCGGCCTGACCTTTTCCTGGGGGCTGAACTACGTCGCCGCCAAGATCTCCTACGCCGGCTACGATCCTGTTTTCCTGTCGATTGCCCGGTCGATCATCGGCGGTCTTTGCGTTTTCCTCTGGTGCCGTTGGCGCGGCATAGCGCTGTTCACCCGCGATGGGACGCTGCTTGCCGGCATCGCCGTAGGCGCGCTTTTCGGCATCGAGTTCCTCTGCCTCTATGTTGGCCTGGAGCACACCACCGTCGCCCGCAACACGCTGCTGGTCAACACGATGCCTTTCTGGATGCTGCTCGGCGGCCACTTCCTGCTCGGCGAGCAGATCACCTTGCGCAAGTTCCTCGGTCTGTTGCTTGCCTTTGGCGGCCTTGCCGCGGTCTTCTCCGACAAGCTTGGCGGTGGCGGCGACATGTTGTTCGGCGATCTCTTGAGCCTCGGCTCCGGATTTTTCTGGGCCCTGACCAACATCCTCATCAAACGGTCGAAGCTGGTTGGGGCGAGCGCCGAAAAGCTGCTGCTTTATCAACTCGCCGGCGCGGCAATTGTTGGCGTGCTGGTGCTGCCTCTCGCTGGTCCGCCCGTTAGCGACCCGTCTGTGCTGCCGACATTGGCCCTGCTTTTCCAGGCGGTCTATATCGTCGCCTTCACCTATGTGCTGTGGTTCTGGCTGCTGCGCCGCTATCCGGCCTCGGGCCTGTCCAGTTTCACCGTCCTGTCACCGGTTTTCGGCGTGCTGTGCGGCGCCATCTTCTTGAATGAGCCGCTGACCATTCGCATTTTTCTGGCACTTGGCCTCATTGCCGCCGGACTGATCATCGTCAACCGGCCGGCGCGCAAGCTCGTGCCGATGTGAGAGAGATTTCTTATGCGTGATATCCTCGACGACCTAGAAGCGGGCAAATATCTTTCCGATCCGGACCCGGTGCGCCGCGCCCAGATCCAGATGAAAACACATCTGCCGAAGCGCTTTTACAAGACGGCCACGGTGGCGCCGGTGGAAGACGGCTTTGCCGTGCATCTCGACGGCAAGCCGGTACGCACGCCGGGCAAGGCGCTGCTGGCGCTGCCGACGGAAAGAGCAGCAGCGCTCGTCGCTGCCGAGTTCGCCGCCCAGGGCGAGACCATCAATCCGGTGACGATGCCAGTGATGCGCCTCGTAAACACCGCCATCGACGGCGTCGCCAGCGACCCGCAGGCGGTGCTGGAAGACATTCTGCGCTTCGCTTCCACCGACCTGCTCTGCTATCGCGCCGATGCGCCGCAAGGGCTGATCGAGCGGCAGAACCAGCATTGGGATCCGGTCATCGACTGGGCGAGGGCGACATTAGGAGCTCGTTTCAACCTCGCTCAAGGCATCATCCATGTCGAGCAGCCAAGCGAGACCATTGCAGTGCTTGGTGTCCATCTCAGCCAGCGTGCCGATCCGCTGCGGCTGGCGGCCATTCATGTCATGACGTCGCTGACCGGCTCGGCGCTGCTGGCGCTGGCTGTCGATTTCGGTGAACTCGACACGGAGGCGGCCTGGTCCGCCGGCCATGTCGACGAGGACTGGCAGATCGAGCAGTGGGGCCAGGACGCGGAGGCGGTCGCGCGCCGCTCCGCCCGCAAGCGCGACATGATGGCCGCCGCCGGTCTGCTCGAAGCGCTCAAGGGCTGACGGTTTCACCGCTCGTTCGAGCGCCCATCCCGCACTGCACATTAGACCAAAGTCATAATCCCAAAGGCGCTCTGCCGTTGGGGGGCGCTTTCTGTCATTTTTCCGTGATTGCTGTCCTTGAGTCCGTGTTCGGAGGAGAACGCGGACGATGACGGGCAGCATCGAGGACAAGGGTCTCACGGGAGGACATATCAATGGCAATGGCATCGACCGCCGGCGGAGCAAGCCGCGGCATGACGCGGGAAGAGAAGAAAGTCATCTTCGCTTCCTCGCTCGGCACCGTTTTCGAATGGTACGATTTCTATCTCTATGGCTCGCTTGCCGCCTTCATCGGCGCGACCTTCTTCAGCCAGTATCCGGAAGCAACGCGCAACATCTTTGCCCTGCTGGCCTTCGCCGCGGGCTTCCTTGTGCGTCCGTTCGGCGCGCTGGTGTTCGGTCGCATCGGCGATCTCGTCGGCCGCAAATATACGTTTCTCGTCACCATCCTGATCATGGGCAGTTCGACGTTCCTGGTCGGCCTGCTTCCTGGTTCAGCGAGCTGGGGCATTGCAGCTCCGGTCATCCTGGTCGGGCTACGCATGCTCCAGGGTCTGGCGCTTGGCGGTGAGTATGGCGGTGCGGCTACCTATGTCGCCGAACACGCACCCGACGACCGCCGTGGTTTCTACACCTCGTGGATTCAGACAACGGCAACACTCGGCCTGTTCCTGTCGCTGATCATCATCCTCGGCGTTCAGGCGATGTTGAGCAAGGAAGACTTCGCCGCCTGGGGCTGGCGTATTCCGTTCCTTGTCTCGG
The DNA here is from genome assembly GCF_024519675.1 of Mesorhizobium sp. Mes31. NCBI lineage: Bacteria > Pseudomonadati > Pseudomonadota > Alphaproteobacteria > Hyphomicrobiales > Phyllobacteriaceae > Mesorhizobium > Mesorhizobium sp. Mes31. The sequence continues at coordinate 79,169 of NZ_JALJRL010000019.1, forward strand.
TCATCCTGCTCGGTGTTTCTGTCTGGATTCGCCTGACGCTGAGTGAATCGCCGACCTTCCAGCGCATGAAGGACGAGGGCAAAGGCTCCAAGGCTCCGCTTTCGGAGGCCTTCGGACAGTGGAAGAATGCCAAGATCGCCATCCTGGCCCTTTTCGGCCTGACCGCCGGCCAGGCCGTGGTCTGGTACTCCGGCCAGTTCTATGCGTTGTTCTTCCTGCAGAACGTGCTCAAGGTCGACCTGCAGACGGTCAACATCCTGATTGCCATCGCCTTGGCGATCGGCTCCATCTTCTTCGTCGTGTTCGGCTGGCTTTCCGACAAGATCGGCCGCAAGCCGATCATCATGGCGGGGCTGGCTCTGGCGATCTTCACCTACTTCCCGCTGTTCAAGGCATTGACCTGGGCGGCCAATCCGGCCTTGGCCGCCGCGCAGCAGAATACGCGTGCGACGGTTACCGTGGCGCCCGGCGACTGCAAATTCCAGTTCAACCCGGTCGGCACGGCGAAGTTCACCACGTCCTGCGACATTGCCACGTCGTTCCTTGCCAAGAGTTCTGTGCCGTATGACATCGTCACCACGGCGGCGCCCGGGACCCCGGCAACGGTGAAGGTCGGCAGTGAGACGGTCGAATCCTACGACGCCATCGCCGCCGGCGATCAGGCCAAGGCCAAGGATGCTGCCTTCACCAAGGCAGTCAGCATGGCACTCAAGGATGGTGGCTATCCGCTGAAGCGTGCCGCGTCCAAGGTGGCCGACCAGAAGCTCGACGCCTTCGTCGCGGCCAATCCCGAACTGAAGCTCGATCCAGCGGCCATCCGCGCCGGTGAGAAGGCGACGGTTCCGCCCGAGCAGGCAGTCAAGGACAAGGTGCTGACGTCCGAGGAAGCCGCCGGCGCCAAGGATGTGACCATCTACAGCATACCCGCGTCGGGCACTTTCTCGATGTTCGCGGATCCGGCGCAGGTCAACTGGACAAAGATCGTCGCGATCCTGTTCATCCTGATCCTCTACGTGACCATGGTTTACGGGCCGATCGCGGCGATCCTGGTCGAGATGTTCCCGACCCGCATCCGCTACACCGGCATGTCGCTGCCTTACCACATCGGCAATGGCTGGTTCGGCGGTCTGCTTCCGGCGACGGTCTTCGCCTTGAGCGCCGCCAAGGGCGATATCTACTTTGGTCTGTGGTATCCGATCGCGGTTGCGGCGATGTCGCTGATCATCGGCGTCATCTTCGTCAGGGATACTCTCGGAACCGACCTGCATACCAAGCAATAGCAGACGGCTCGGTAGGCTAAAGAAAACCCGGCGCGAGCGATCGCGCCGGGTTTTTCAATGCGTGGTAGAAATCCGAGCGGAGCAGGGACTAGCTCTGCCGGTCCTGCTTCGCATCCTCGATAGCTGCCTCATGATACCAGCCGTCGCCGAAATCCGTCCGAATACCGCGCAGCGAGGCAAGCTCTGCCGCAAACTTAGCCTTTCCGCTCAAATTTGAGGCAGAGGCGCGCGCTGCCGCCGGGAACATCAGAATTTTGGCCGACGGACGCGTGGAAATGATTTCCATTGTCGGAGTCCTTTCTTCTGCCGAACCTTGTCGATTCAACTTGTTCTGAAGATAAGGTCTGCGATCAAGTTAGGCAACATGCCTACGAAAAGATCAGTAGTTGCCTAAGATTTGGGCGAATTATGATCGTGGTTGATCCGGACGCATTGCTTAGGCGGCTTGCCAACTTCACCCGAATACGGCGTCAATTTTGCCGCACCTTCCGGAGCGAGAGTGGCACACGAATTGCATTTTAGTGATCCGGCAGGTCGGCTGCTGGGTGGTTCCCACATATCGGCGCCGCCCAGGGTTCGGTGATCAAGCAACGAGAGGCTAGAATGACGAAATATAAGCTCGAGTACATTTGGCTCGATGGTTACACCCCGGTCCCCAACCTTCGCGGAAAGACGCAGATCAAGGAGTTCGCCGAATTCCCGACGCTCGAGCAGCTTCCGCTGTGGGGCTTTGACGGTTCCTCGACGCAGCAGGCCGAAGGCCACAGCTCCGATTGCGTGTTGAAGCCGGTCGCTGTTTATCCGGATCCTGCGCGCACAAACGGCGTGCTCGTCATGTGCGAAGTGATGATGCCCGACGGCGTCACGCCGCATGCCTCCAACAAGCGCGCCACCATCCTCGATGACGAGGGCGCATGGTTCGGCTTCGAGCAGGAATACTTCTTCTACAAGGATGGCCGCCCGCTCGGCTTCCCCGAAAGCGGCTACCCCGCACCGCAGGGCCCGTACTACACCGGCGTCGGCTATTCGAATGTCGGTTCTGTCGCCCGTCAGATCGTCGAGGAGCATCTCGATCTCTGCCTTGCCGCAGGCATCAACCACGAAGGCATCAACGCCGAAGTGGCCAAGGGCCAGTGGGAATTCCAGATTTTCGGCAAGGGCTCCAAGAAGGCGGCCGACCAGATGTGGATGGCCCGCTACCTGATGCAGCGCCTGACCGAGAAATACGGCATCGATATCGAATACCACTGCAAGCCGCTCGGTGACACCGACTGGAACGGATCTGGCATGCACGCCAACTTCTCGACCGCCTATATGCGCGAAGTGGGTGGCAAGGCGTATTTCGAGGCGCTGATGGCGGCCTTCGACAAGAACCTGATGGATCACATCGCAGTCTACGGACCGGACAACGACAAGCGTTTGACCGGCAAGCATGAGACCGCACCGTGGAACAGGTTCAGCTATGGCATCGCCGATCGCGGTGCTTCGATCCGCGTGCCGCATTCCTTCATCAAAAACGACTACAAGGGCTATCTGGAGGACCGTCGTCCGAACTCGCAGGGCGACCCCTACCAGATCGCCTCGCAGATCCTGAAGACGATTGCTTCGGTGGCGGGAAGCGCCGAGGTCTCGGCCGCCGCCTAAGCGTCGCGTCGGTAGAAACAGAAAGCCCCGGCGTTCGCTCGCCGGGGCTTTTTTGTTTGGCCGGGCTGGATGCCGGCGTGCGGCTACCGTCGCGGCAGATCATGTCACGGTTGGCAACCAACGCATTCAGTGCGGCCTCCTCGGTCGCCTGCACCTCGGCGGCGTTGAAGGTGTCCATACGCTCCAGGGAATGAAGTCGATATGGCCGTAGCCTGCAGGAACCTCGGCTTGTTGTGCCGGGGTTCTTTTCTGCCGGTGCGCGACAGATCGGATCTCCGGCAAAAAAGGACCCAGAAAAAGTCAGACAATTCAGGCGGTCGCAAATCCCGCCAAAGCCCCGGCTGCGGCCATGCCCGTTCCAGCGGCAACTTGTCAGAAAGCCCGGAAAACCGCCTTTCCAGGCATTGTGAGTGGCTGTGACCCTTCCCATAAGCGCCTGTTCGGGCTGTTAAATCGGCTATCGGCAGCATGGTTGGCGGCGTTGACAGATCGCAGTGCAGCATGCGTATTCGGAGGCCTTGGGGTTACGTCACGCGGTGCTGTTCGGACGGGCGGGGTTTTCTTGAACGGCGGCATTGGCGGGGGGGCCGGACGAGCGGTCACTGTAGCCTGAGACAGTGCGCCGCTCGCTCCTGGCTTCATTTCCGTAGTCGAACACCATCCCTCATCATCGATCGAACCTGCTGGGCCAAGCTCGTGTCTTTGGACTGAGGGGCATTGTCTGCCAATGGACCACAGGCCCATCAGCCCAGGCATGCGTGCGATCGTCGAAAGCCCAAAAAGCAGATGCGACGCTCACGTCCGACGGTCGCGCGACCGGAGGGCGCCCGCGGTAACGCGTGGCCTGCCGGATGTCAGCAAAAAGCCCTTGAAGGAGGAAACTCCTTCAAGGGCTTTGAGTGTTAAATCGGGATATTAGACCGAGTAGTACATGTCGTACTCGACCGGATGCGGGGTCATTTCGAAGCGCATCACTTCGGCCATCTTCAGCTCGATGTAGCTGTCGATCTGGTCGTCGTCGAAGACGCCACCGGCTTTCAGGAAGCCACGATCCTTGTCGAGGCTCTGCAGCGCTTCGCGCAGCGAACCGCAGACAGTCGGGATCTTTTTCAGTTCCTTCGGCGGCAGGTCGTAGAGATCCTTGTCCATCGGCTGACCCGGATGGATCTTGTTCTTGATGCCGTCGAGGCCGGCCATCAGCATGGCGGCGAAAGCGAGGTAGGGGTTCGCGCCCGGATCGGGGAAGCGGACTTCGACGCGCTTGGCCTTCGGCGACGAGCCGAACGGGATGCGGCAGGAGGCCGAGCGGTTGCGCGCCGAATAGGCGAGCAGCACTGGCGCTTCGTAGCCCGGCACCAGACGCTTGTAGGAGTTGGTCAGCGGGTTGGTGAAGGCGTTGATCGCCTTGGCATGCTTGATGATGCCGCCGATGTAGAACAGGCAGCTTTCCGAAAGGCCGGCATATTCATTGCCGGCGAAGGTGGGCTTGCCATTCTTCCAGATCGATTGGTGGACGTGCATGCCCGAACCATTGTCGCCGAAGATCGGCTTCGGCATGAAGGTGGCCGTCTTGCCATAGGCGTTGGCAACCTGGTGCACGACATATTTGTAGATCAGCATCTTGTCGGCGTTGCGGACCAGCGTGTCGAACTTGATACCGAGTTCGTGCTGCGCGGCGGCCACTTCGTGGTGATGCTTTTCGACGCGCACGCCCATTTCGGCGAGCACGGTCAGCATCTCGGAGCGCATGTCCTGCGCGGAATCGATCGGCGGCACTGGAAAATAACCGCCCTTGATGCGCGGACGGTGGCCGAGATTGCCGGTTTCATAGTCGGTGTCGTCGTTCGACGGCAGTTCGGTCGAGTCGAGCTTGAAGCCCGTGTTGTAGGGATCGGCCTTGTACTTCACATCGTCGAACACGAAGAATTCGGCTTCCGGGCCGACGAAGATCTGGTCGCCGATGCCTTCCGACTTCATATAGGCTTCGGCCTTCTTGGCCGTGCCGCGCGGATCGCGGTTGTAGGATTCGCCCGAAACCGGATCGAGGATGTCGCACAGGATGACCATGGTCGACTGCGCGAAGAACGGGTCCATGTGGACCGTTTCCGGGTCGGGCATCAGAACCATGTCGGACTCGTTGATGGCCTTCCAGCCGGCAATCGAAGAGCCGTCGAACATCACGCCGTCGGCGAACATGTCTTCCTCGACCTCGATGACATCCATCGTCACGTGCTGCAGCTTGCCCTTCGGATCGGTGAAGCGCAGGTCGACGAATTTCACGTCGTTGTCCTTGATCTGCTTCATGATGTCTTTGGCTGTCGTCATGTCATTTATCCCTGTGTGATGACGTTTTTTGATGATGACGTTTCGAAGGATGGCGGGGTCGGCTCAGACCGCGTCCATGCCTGTTTCGCCGGTGCGGATTCGCACGACTTCCTCGATGTTGGAGACGAAGATCTTGCCGTCGCCGATACGGCCGGTCTGGGCCGCCTTGCGGATGGCTTCGATCGCGCCTTCGACGGCGTCGTCGCCAAGTACCACCTCGATCTTAACCTTGGGCAGAAAATCGACGACATATTCGGCGCCGCGGTAGAGTTCGGTATGGCCCTTCTGGCGGCCAAAACCTTTGGCCTCTGTAACGGTGATGCCTTGCAGTCCGGCCTCCTGAAGCGCTTCCTTCACTTCGTCCAGCTTGAATGGCTTGATGATCGCTTCGATCTTTTTCATGTAAAAAGTGGCCTCCACTGCCAAAAAAACGGGTTGTGAGCCCCCGCTTGCGCCTCCATCTAGCACGAACTGTGCCAATTGGACGGATTCGAAGCGGTCTCCTACGATTTCAAAGCCGAGCCGCGCGCGAATGCAAATTCGCGTCATTCGCTGCATCGGATACGGCATGGGCTGCTGGAGCCTACACAGCGCCAGCGCCTGCGCCCGCATAATAGTTAGGCATATCGCCCATTTGGTGGGCAGTTTTGCGCCTGCCACGTCCCGTCCCGACGATATGGCCGCAGATCGCGACAACTCCTCTTTGCTTCGGATCGAAAACCGGACAATGCTTGATCGAATGCGGATCGGCAATCCATGAGCAACGAACTTCTTTCTTCCGCCGAGATGGGCGAGGCCGACCGGCTGACGATTTCCGACGGCCCGGCCGACGGTATCGGATTGATGCGCCGGGCCGGCGAAGCGGTCGCGGCCGAGGTCCTCAAGCGCTATCCGGCGGCGACGCACATCCATGTGCTTTGCGGCCCCGGCAACAATGGCGGCGATGGCTACGTCGTCGCACGCTTCCTGGCCAGCAGTGGCGTCGGCGTCACCATCTGGGCATCCGGCGCACCGCGGCCGCAAAGCGATGCAGCGCTCGCTGCCGCCGAATGTCCGATCAAGCCTCGGCCCCTGTCTGGATTTGATCCCGAGGCCGGCTCGATCGTGGTCGATGCGCTCTATGGGGCAGGACTGTCCAAGCCGCTGTCCGGCGATGCCGTCAGGGCGGTCGACATCGCCACCGATCTGCATTTGCCGGTCATCGCGGTCGACCTGCCTTCCGGTGTCTCCGGTGACAGCGGCAAAGTGCTCGGCAAGGCATTTTTCGCCGACACCACCGTGACCTTCGCGCGGAAGAAACCCGGCCATCTGCTCTTGCCGGGCCGTGAACGATGCGGCGAGATCGTGCTCGCCGATATTGGCATCGGCGACGGCATCATCGCGCGGCTCCAGCCGCGGACGTTCGAGAACACGCCGGTGCTCTGGCTGGACCATTTTCCGGTGCCAGCCGTCGACGCGCACAAATACAAGCGCGGCCACGCCGGCATCTTTTCCGGCGGCCCTGGCGCGACGGGCGCGGCGCGGTTGTCGGCATTGGCCGCGGCCCGAAGCGGGGCAGGGGCGGTGACCGTGCTTTCGCCCGGCAGCGCCATTCAAGCGAATGCCGCGCATCTGACCTCGATCATGCTGCGCAAGACCGACGACATCGCGGACATCGAGGCGTTTGTCGGCGAACGCCGGCCGTCGGCCTTTGTTCTCGGGCCCGGCTTTGGTGTCGGTGAAAGAACGCGGACCTTCGCACTCACGTTACTGGCCAGCCAGCCGAGGGACGCCTCCACCAGGATTGAGGGGCTGGTCCTCGACGCCGACGCGATCACCTCGTTTCGCGAGGCACCGGACGCTTTGTTCGAAGCCGCTCGCCAAGCGAACGCGCCGGCCCTGGTGATGACGCCGCATGAGGGGGAGTTCGCCAGGCTGTTCCCCGACATCGCTGGCAACGATGCCTCGTCCAAGCTGGACAAAGCGCGCGCGGCGGCCACGCGTGCCAATGCCATCATTGTCTACAAGGGCGCCGACACGGTGATCGCTGCTGCCGATGGCCGGGCGGCGATCAATTCCAACGGCGCGCCCTGGCTTGCCACCGCCGGTTCGGGTGACGTGCTGTGCGGCATCACCGCCGGCCTGTTAGCGCAAGGCATGCCAGCCTTCGAAGCGGCCTGCGCCGCGGTCTGGATCCATGCCGAAGCCGGCAGCCGGTTCGGGCCGGGTCTGATCGCCGAGGATCTGCCACTGGCGCTGGTGCCAGTGTTGCGCGAACTGGTCGCTGCCCAAGGCAGGCGTTGATCAACGGCGCTTGCGATGCCGGCGACATTCAGCTCACAGCGGAATGTTGTCGTGCTTCTTCCAGGGGTTCTGCATATCCTTGTTGCGCAGCATTCTGAGCGCTCGCGCGATACGGCGGCGGGTCGAGTGCGGCATGATCACTTCATCGACATAGCCACGTTCGGCGGCGACGAAGGGCGACAGGAAGCGATCCTCGTAAGTCTTTGTATGAGCTGCGATCTTCTCAGCGTCGCCGATGTCCTTGCGATAGATGATCTCGACTGCGCCCCGCGCGCCCATCACCGCGATCTGCGCCGTCGGCCAGGCATAGTTCATGTCGCCGCGCAGATGTTTCGACGCCATCACGTCATAGGCGCCGCCATAGGCCTTGCGGGTGATGACGGTGATCTTCGGCACGGTCGCTTCGGCATAGGCGAACAGGAGTTTCGCGCCGTGCTTGATCAGCCCGCCATATTCCTGAGCCGTGCCGGGCAGGAAGCCGGGAACATCGACGAAGGTGACGATCGGGATCGAGAAGCAGTCGCAGAAGCGCACGAAGCGCGCCGCCTTGCGGCTGGCGTCCGAATCGAGAACGCCCGCCAGCACCATCGGCTGGTTGGCGACGAAGCCGACCGTGCGGCCTTCGACCCGCCCGAAGCCGGTGACGATGTTTTTCGCGAAATTCTGCTGGATCTCGAAGAAGTCGCCCTCATCGGCAACTTTGAGGATCAGTTCCTTGATGTCGTAGGGCTTGTTGGCGTTGTCGGGGATCAGCCGGTCGAGCGACGGATCGTGGTCGGTGACCGACTGGTAGCATTCGATCTCGGGAAGCTCCGATGTGTTGGAAGCGGGCAGCAGGTCGACCAGGCGGCGCATCTGCAGGAGCGCCTCGACGTCATTGTCATAGGCGCCGTCGGCGATCGAGGATTTCGTCGTGTGCACCGAGGCGCCGCCGAGGCTCTCGGCGGTGACCGTCTCGTTGGTGACGGTCTTCACCACGTCCGGTCCGGTGACGAACATGTAGGAGGTGTCGCGCACCATGAAGATGAAGTCGGTCATGGCCGGCGAATAGACGTCGCCGCCGGCACAGGGCCCCATGATCACAGAAATCTGCGGGATGACGCCGGAAGCGAGCACATTGCGCTGGAAGATCTCGGCATAGCCACCGAGTGCGGCCACGCCTTCCTGGATGCGGGCCCCGCCGGCGTCGTAAAGGCCGATGATCGGTGCGCGGTTGCGCAGCGCCATCTCCTGCACCTTGATGACCTTCTCGGCATGGGCTTCCGACAACGAACCGCCGAACACGGTGAAATCCTTGGCGAAGACGTAGACCGGGCGACCATTGACCGTGCCCCAGCCGGTGACGACGCCATCGCCGGCGATCTTCGTCTTCTCCATGCCGAAATCGGTCGAACGATGCTCGACATACATATCGAACTCCTCGAACGAGCCCTCGTCGAGAAAGACCTCGATGCGTTCACGCGCGGTGAGCTTGCCCTTCTTGTGCTGGGCGTCGATGCGGGGCTGGCCGCCGCCCATGCGGGCTATGTCGCGACGGCGTTCGAGTTCCTTGAGTACATCTTTCATGGCCGATCTCCCGCGCAGGCTGCATTTCGTGGTAATGATGCTCGCAGGCGAGTGCAAGCACCCCCTTGATCATGGTTTTGTTGCGCTGCAGCATGGCGCCCCTTGCATTTGGCGGCGAACTGGGCCATATGCGGCGGCATAGGCGCTTGGGCCGGGACTATCCGGCCTTCTCGACGAATGAGACTGGTTGCGTCTGTTTTCCCTCTTTCCGGTTGATCGGCAAGGTGGCGAAAAAGCCCCGTGGCATGATGCCTGCGGGCACGACAGCGCAGCCGCGCGGACGAAATCGTCCGCCGCCTTGTCGTTCCATGACAATGTTATCCGACGGTAGGTTGCGCCCTGCCGCCATTGATGTTTGCGGCCAGAGGCCGCGTGAAAGAAGATTATTTTGACCAACGAAAACACTTTGCCCGGTAAGGACTCTGGGGAACTCTCCGGTTTCGCAGCACTGGGAATTACGGGTGCGCTGCTCAAGGCCACCCATGCCGCCGGTTTCACCGAGCCCAAGCCGATCCAGGCGCAGGCAATTCCGCCGCAGATGGAAGGCCGTGACATTTTCGGCATCGCGCAGACCGGCTCCGGCAAGACCGCGGCCTTCGCACTGCCGATCCTGTCGAAGATCATCGCACTCGGCACCAAGCGGCGCGCCAAGACGACGCGCGCTCTGATTCTGGCGCCGACGCGCGAACTCGCCGTGCAGATCGAGGACACGATCAAGATCCTCGCCAAGGGCGCGCATGTCTCGACCGCACTCGTGCTGGGCGGCGTCTCGCGCTTCAGCCAGGTGAAGAAGGTAGCCCCCGGCGTCGACATCCTTATTGCCACGCCCGGCCGGTTGACCGACCTGGTGCGCGAAGGCGACCTCATTCTCTCCGACACCAAATGGCTGGTGCTGGACGAGGGCGACCGCATGCTCGACATGGGCTTCATCAACGACGTCAAGCGCATCGCCAAGGCGACCGCGCCCGATCGCCAGACGGCGCTGTTCTCGGCCACCATGCCGGATGAGATCGCAGAGCTGGCCAAGGGCCTGCTGAAGAATCCGGTTCGCATCGAAGTCTCGCCGCATAGCACCGCGGCGGTCGAGATCGTGCAGGGCGTCGTCTTCGCCCGCACCAAGCAGAAGCGCCAGGTGCTGTCGACGATGCTCGCCGACGAAGCGATGAAATCCGTCATCATTTTTTCGCGCACCAAGCATGGCGCCGACCGGGTGACCAAGGACCTCGAGCGCGACGGCTTCAAGGCCGCCGTCATTCACGGCAACAAGTCGCAGAATGCCCGTCAGAAGGCACTGAACGATTTCCGTGAAGGTTCGGTACGCATTCTGGTCGCGACCGACATCGCGGCACGCGGCATCGACGTGCCCGGCATCAGCCATGTCGTGAATTTCGACCTGCCGGACGAAGCGGAAAGCTACGTCCACCGCATCGGCCGCACCGGCCGCAACGGCATGGACGGCATCGCCATCACGCTGTGCGATCCCTCCGAAAACAGCAAGCTGCGCCAGGTCGAGCGCATCATCCGCACCAAGCTGCCGATCGTTGCCGACCATCTCGGCAGCCCCGATCCGCAGCGCAATCCGGCTGAAAAGAACGAGCGCTTCGAGCCCGCCAATGACCGCAACGACCGCAATGGTCGTCGTGACGGCCGGCGGCCGGGCGGTGAGAAGAAGCGCTTCGGCGACAAGCCGGCTTTCGCTGGCGAGCGCAAGCCGGAAGGCGCCAAGCCCTTCAAGGGCAACAACAAGCGCCGCTTCGGCGGCAAGCGGCCCGCGGCGCGGGCTGCGTAAACCAGTTTGGGTTGTAGTCGGCCAAGCTTCGGGCTGGCTGACTGCCCGTGACTGATACAGAAAAGGGCGGCTGAAGCGATGCTTCGGCCGCCCTTTTCGTCCGCGCCTTACTTCACCACCGCTTCGATCCAGACAACAATCCTCTGCGCGAGGAAGGCGGTGGTCGACGGCGACAACGCGTCGCCGGCGATGACATGGTTATCAGGGTCGCCAGTGTCGTCGACCGGCACCAGTTCGTGCGCACCACCCCAGCGCCCGGCGATTTCGCGGGTGCGATCGGGCCGTACCACTTTGTCCGAATCCGAAAAGATGAACAGGGCAGGGATGGTCGCCCTCTCGGCCGGCGCGCCATAGGCAAGTTCGGTCAGCGCCTGCATCGGCAAGGTCGCTTCGATCGGGTAGCGATAGGTCCAGAATTTCTCATGCAGCGCGTTGCGCGGCACGAAGCTGCGTTCCTTGCCGGCGACGAGTTTGGCGATCAGCTTGCCCCACGGCATGGTCAGGATTTCGGCGCCGGATGCCTTGACGCCGAAGTTGGGCGAGATGAACGCAATCGCCGCCACCCCGTCCGACGCGCCCGGTTGCGTCGCGGCCCATGCCGCCAGCGAGCCGCCGGTCGAGGTCGAGATGACGATCACCTTGTCGCCGATTGCCCGGCCGATGGCGATCGCCTCCTCATAGTCGTTGATCCAGGCATTGACGCTGCCTCGCGCCATAGCCGCGCCATCCTGCCCGTGACCGGTAAGGCGGGTGTAGAAGAGGTTGGCGTTGAGCTGGTCGGCCACGTCGTCAGGCAGCGGCCGAATCTCGCCCTTCGATGCCGAAAAGCCGTGGATATAGACGATCGACAGCGGCGTCCTGGCATGAACCATAGGATTTGCCCAGACGATCTCCTTGTCCAGCCCATCGCGGATTCCGGGCACGGCTGCTTCCACTCTTGCCACATAGGCCTGCGGGTCGTCGCCGATGGCCGAAGGATCGAAATGGATCGTGGTGTCGACAGCAACGCGCGGGCCGAGCACGAAGGCCAGTGCGAGGACGGTGACAAGGACCAGCACAGCAAGCACAACCCGTCGCCCCATCGCGGACTCCACGCTACAATTCTCAACCTATGGCCGCGGCCAAAAACAGGCAACGGCCGGCAGGGAGCCGCCAATTTTCGGCGGCGTTCTATTCGATTGGCGGCTTGCGGTCGTAGTGCAGCGGCCGCGCCTTCCAGTTGGTCATCAGGCTGATCACCCCTCTGCACAGCGGCCTCGGCAACAGGCTGAGCAGCTTCAGGGGCCAGCTAGTCCGGCGCGGGAAGGTGACCTCGAAGCCGCCGGACTTGATGCCCCGCGCCATGCGGCGCGACGCCCGGCTGACCGGCATCAGCCCCGGCATCGGCAGCATGTTCTTCTCGGTCAGCGGCGTGTCGATGAAGCCCGGATTGATCACCTGGATGCGCACATTCATCTTGTCGAAATCATATTTCAGCGATTCCGCCAGGATGTTGATCGCCGCCTTGGTGCCGCCATAGGCGGCCGTGGTCGGCCAACCGAAATAGGCGGTGACCGAACCGACCAGCACCACATGGCCGCGTGCCCTGACACGCATGCGCTCGATGAGCGGCACCAGGCCGTTGACGATGCCGAAATAGTTGACCTCGAAGGACCGGCGAAAGTCCTTGACGACGAGGGCCTCACCCGGTGTCGATATGTAGTTTCCGGCATTGAAGACGGCGAGCACGATAGGCCCGAGTTCCTTCTCGATCGCGGCGACGGTTCTGGCCATGCGCGGCTCGTCGGTGACGTCGCAGGGAAAAGCGGTGACACTGCCCGGCATCTGTGCGGTCTCGACGACGAGCGTGTCGATCGGATCATCGTCGAGCGCCGTCACCGCGACGGCATAACCTTGGGACGCCAGATCCCTGGCCAACGAGCGGCCGATACCGCTGCTTCCGCCCGTGATCCAGGCGACGCCGTGCTTCGGGTTGGCCCGGTAGAGTGTCATGCTGCGCCCTGTCGACTTGTGCCTGCTTTGCTCTAGCGATGAAGAAATCGAATGAAAAGCTGCTTTTCAACGCCAGGCGGAAATGAACAGTGGGGCATGAGGTCGGTCCCGGGAAGCGTTGTCGCAACAACAGCACTGCAAATGCGACTGGACCAGACAAATTCTTGCCTTGAAACCGAAGCTTCGGGTTTCTAGGGTTTCGGCGCACCGCACAAAGGAATCCTGAATGCCCCGTTCTGTGATCGACGTGATCGGCAACACGCCTCTGATCCGCCTCAACAAAGCTTCCGAAGAAACTGGCTGCGAGATCCTTGGCAAGGCCGAATTCATGAATCCGGGCCAGTCGGTCAAGGATCGCGCCGGTCTGTTCATCATCCGCGACGCCGAACAGCGCGGGCTCCTGAAGCCCGGCGGCGTCATCGTCGAGGGGACCGCCGGCAATACCGGTATCGGGCTGACGCTGGTCGCCAAGGCGCTCGGCTACCGCACCGTCATCGTCATTCCCGACACGCAGAGCCAGGAGAAGAAGGATACGATCAGGCTGCTTGGCGCCGAGCTGATCGAAGTGCCTGCCGTTCCTTACAAGAATCCCAACAATTACGTGAAACTGTCGGGCCGGCTGGCCGAGCAGATGGCGAGGACGGAGCCGAACGGCGCCATCTGGGCCAACCAGTTCGACAATGTCGCCAACCGCGACGGCCATATCCGCACCACGGCACAGGAAATCTGGAACCAGACCGAAGGCAAGATCGACGGTTTTGTCTCGGCTGTCGGTTCGGGCGGAACGCTGGCCGGCGTCGCCTTCGGGCTGAAGGCAAAGAGCAAGGACGTCAAGATCGCACTCGCCGATCCGCTGGGCGCCTCGCTCTACAGTTTCTACACCAGCGGTGAGCTGAAGTCCGAGGGCAGCTCGATCACCGAAGGCATCGGGCAGGGGCGCATCACCGCCAATCTCGAAGGATTCACGCCTGACTTCTCCTTCCAGATCAAGGACGAGGATGCGCTGCCGATCGTCTTCGATCTGATCCAGGAGGAAGGCCTTTGCGTCGGCGGCTCGACCGGCATCAACATTGCCGGCGCGATCCGGCTGGCCAGGGAATTGGGCCCCGGCCACACCATCGTGACCATTCTTTGCGACTACGGCACCCGCTACCAGTCGAAGCTGTTCAACCCGGAATTCCTGCGCGAAAAGAAGCTGCCTGTACCAGGCTGGATGGAGCTAAAGAGCAGGATTTCGGTGCCATTCGAAAAGGTCGCGTGATGGCGTACAGGACGGAAGCGCTGTTTCGCGACGACGCCTATCTGAAGACGGCCGACGCCACGGTCGTCGCCGTCAACGATCGTGGCGGCATCATTCTCGACCGGACGATCTTTTACGCCACCTCAGGCGGCCAGCCGGGCGATACGGGCCATCTCGAACGCGCCGATGGCAGCCGCGTCGCCATTGCCGCCACCATTTCCGGTGAGACCAAGGACGAGATCATCCACGTGCCGGCGCCGGATCATGCCGTGCCGGAGGTCGGCGAGAAGGTGAGCCTGGCGATCGACTGGGAGCGGCGGCACCTCTTGATGCGCATGCACGCCGCCTGCCATCTGCTTACCGTCGTCTGCCCATTCCCGATCACGGGTGCTTCCGTTTCCGAGGACGACAGCCGTGTCGATTTCGACATTCCGGATGCCAGCTTCAGCAAGGAAGAGGTGACGGCGCGCCTGATGGACCTGGTGCGCGCCGACCACCCGATTTTCACCAGGCTGATAAGCGATGAGGAACTGGCTGCCAACCCTGGCCTGGTGAAGTCCAAGAACGTTCGGCCGCCGGTCGGTACCGGCAGGATCCGCCTTGTCTGTATCGGCGAGAACGCCTCGGTGGACAGCCAGCCTTGCGGCGGCACACATGTCAAAAGCACCGGCGAAGTCGGCGAAATCCACATCGGCAAGATCGAGAAGAAGGGTCGCGAGAACCGGCGCTTCCGCATCCGCTTTGGCCCGATGCCGGCGGCCTGATACAAAACGCTTTTGCCCAGGGTAGAGAGAACAAGAATGGCCGAGGATAGCCCCTTCACTGTCGATGCGGATTGGCTGCGGACGCGCCTTGGCCAGCCTGGCCTGGTGATCATCGATGCGTCCTGGTATCTGCCTGCGCAAAAACGCGACGCGCGCGCCGAATACGAGGCGGCGCACATTCCGGGCGCTCGGTTCCTGGATCAGGATGCGGTTTCCGATCCCGATTCTGCCCTGCCGCACACGTTGCCGTCGCCGCAGCATTTTGCACAATATGTCGGTGCCATGGGGGTTTCGGCCGACGATACCATCGTCGTCTATGATGGCCCGGGCTTCTTCTCCGCCCCCCGGGCATGGTGGATGTTCCGCGTGATGGGTGTTTTCCAGACCTATATTCTGGACGGCGGCTTCGATGGCTGGAAAGCGGCCGGCTGGCCGGTAACGGCCGAACCCACGAAGATCGCGCCAAGCGTATTCTACACCGATTTCGACGCTGGTCGCGTCGCCAGCCTCGCCGACATGCGCCGGATCGTCGACACCAGGGAAAGCCAGATCGCCGATGCCCGTGGACCGGGCCGCTTTGCCGGCACCGAGCCCGAGCCCCGCGCCGGCGTCCGTTCCGGCCATATGCCGGGCGCGCGCAATCTGCCCTATTCGGCGCTGTCGGAAAACGGCGTGCTGTTGTCAAAGGATCGTCTGCGCAAGGTGATCGAGGAGGCCGGCATCGACCTGTCGAAGCCTGTCGTCACCTCTTGCGGTTCTGGTGTCACTGCCGCGGTGGTCACGCTGGCGCTGGAAACGCTTGGCCATACCGACAACAGGCTTTACGACGGCTCATGGGCGGAGTGGGGCGGGCTCTCCGACACGCCTGTTGTGACCGGCAAGGAATGACGACGATGGACAACGGCGTGCTGGAAGACATCGAAGTCACCGTGACATTTCTCGAGATGCATGTGCCGCCGGCCTATTCGCCACCTGTGCCCTACAACCGTCAGATCGCACTGCTGAAGACCAAGGACATTCCCTTGCATTTCTACCGCTACCTGATGGACCGGGTGGGGCGCAAATGGCACTGGGTCAATGTACTGAGGTTGGATGACGACGAGCTTGCGGCCGGCATCCACCGCGAAGATCGCGATATCAGGGTGCTCTATCTCGATGGCGCGCCGGCCGGCTTCTTCGACCTCAAGCCACATTTGCCGGAAGAAGTGGAACTCGCTTATTTCGGCATGATGGAACATGCGACCGGGCAAGGCATCGGCCGCTGGTTTCTCGGTGCTGCGATTGCCGCCGCATGGTCGTACGGGCCGAAGCGGGTGGCGGTGCAGACCTGCACCCTCGATCATCCGGCGGCCCTGCCGCTCTACCAGAAGCTCGGCTTTGCGCCGGTGGCGCAGAAGAAGGAGATCGTGCATCCGCTGCCTTTCGCCGAGCGTTCGGCCAGCGTGATGCGGCCGTGACATCAGCCGGAATCTGAACCCTCCGTTCATCGGCGCTTCAGGCTGCCTTTGGCATGTTGCCGCATTATCAACGCGGCCGAGCCCGAAGGAAACAAAGACATGCTGACCCGCCGTACACTTGCCGCCGCGCTGATCGCGGCAATTGCCATGCCGAGCCTTGCATCTGCCCAGGCGACAACGCCGTCGGCCGCGACCATCGAGCGAAAGCTCGAGGCAGCCCCCCGGGTGAAGCTGCGGCCGAACGAGCGCGTCACCATCCGCGAATTCAAGCGCCGGCCGGATTTGCGTCGCATGGCACGCTCGATCGACATCCAGTCGATCAACTTCGCTTTCGGCTCGGCGGCCATTTCCAGTTCGCAATATAACAAGATCGAGACCATCGCCGACGCGCTGCAGCGCATCCTGCGCCGCAACCCAGGCGCCCGCGTCCTGATCGAGGGGCACACCGACGCCGTCGGATCGTTCCAGTCGAACCAGATCCTGTCCGAACAGCGCGCCGCCTCGCTGAAGCGCACGCTGGTGCACGAGTTCGGCGTGCCGGCTTATGCGCTCGAGACTGTCGGCTATGGCGAGGAATTCCTGCTCGTGCCGACGCAAAACGAGAACTGGCGAAACCGCAGGGTGACGTTGCGCCGCTTCGACGATTTCATCCGCTGATTGACGAACGTCGATGGTTCTTACTTTGCCGGCTCATTCAAAGCCGGATCGAGAGATCGCTGATGCGTTCGGAGTTGGACGAGGGCCGATCGCTGAAAGTCGACCGTCCTCGATACTTGGCAGGAATCGGGTGGGAAGCATCGGCCTTGGCGCATAATTTCTGGTCGACGACACCGGAGATTTTCACCATGACCATTCAGTTCAAAGCCCTGCCGACCCAAGATGTGAGGGCCCTGCAGTTTGGCGGCCCGGATGCCTACGGCCACACGCCCGAGCGACAGGTTTCCGACGGTGACGGCATGCCTTGCCGGCATTGTCTGAAGAACATCGCCGCTGGCGACGCCTATCTCATTCTGGCTTATCGGCCATTTCCGGACCCTCAGCCCTACGCCGAAACCGGGCCGATCTTCCTGCATGCCGAAGAATGCGAACGCGCCGCCGAGAGTGAGGTGTTGCCCGAGATTCTCGAAAGCCCGGACTACATCGTGCGCGGCTACGGGAGGGACGACCGCATCGTCTATGGCAGCGGTGGTGTCATCCCGACCGGAGCAATTACCGCGCGAGCCGAGACCTTGTTCGAACGCGACGATATCGCCTACGTCCATGTTCGCTCGGCGCGCAACAATTGCTACCAGTGCCGCATCGAGCGCGCGTGAGGCGAAGATAGCGGCTGGATGCGGCTGTCTTACTCCCGTCGCATAGTCGCGATAGAAAGCGATTGTCGATCGATTTGCCGACCGCGGATGAACCGGCGGGAAATCTCGATACCGAGGAAGCGGGGCTTTGGCTCCGCTTTTTTGTTGCCTGCGGTTTGCCCGAACAGTTCTCCGAGCAAAGAAAAAGCCCGTCGGCCAGGCCGACGGGCTGCAACTGTTTGCCTGGAGGGCTTTTAGTTGAACTTGTACTTCGCGCCGAGACGCACGGTATGGAAGGAAGAAGTGGAGGTGATGGAGTCCTCGGGCAGCCCCAACTCCGACGAGAAATCCTTCTTGGCGAACTGCGAATAGCGATACTCGAGACCGACGGTGACGTTGCTAGACACAGCCGTTTCCAAACCGCCACCAACTGAGAAACCGCTGGAGCCCCAGTCGAGGATATCGCCGATCGGGTCGGAAGCGTTCAGATCGAAATGCTGCCAGCTGTAGCCAGCGAGTGCGTAGGCGAGGGTCGATTCATTCATTTTCATGCCGACGCGGCCAAGCACATCGAAACCGTAGTCGGTATCGACATTGATGGATCCGCCGCCAAGGTCCAGCTTCGAGGTCATGCCGGAGTAGCGGGCATCGACCATGACGCCGGCGACCCAGTTGCCGAAGTCATGATCATAGCCGACGTTCAACTCGCCAAACGCGCCTTCGCCACCGAGGCCGTTGAACTTGGCACCGGCAAGCGGTGGGATTTCGATCTGGTGCACGGATGCGCCTGCGCCCAGGGCACCGCCGGCGTAGAAACCGGTCCAGTTGTAAGTCGGAGTTTCAAAGGTAGACGCGCCGCCGTTCCGGGCGCCAAAGCGATAATTGGCTGCAACCTGGAAAGTGTGCCGCGAGGTGTCGAGGTTGAGCGCGCCATCCGGCGAGGGGATGCCGGCCTCGGAAAGGAGATCCCCCTTGGTGCCGAAGCGGGTATAACGATATTCGGTCTTGATCGTCCAATTGCTGTTGATGGCCGTTTCGATGCCGCCTCCGACGAAATATCCGCTCTGGTCCCAATCGAAGCCGAATCCAGCGTTCGTATCGAGCTTGTACTTCTGCCAGGAATAGCCACCCAGCACGTAGCCCAGAGTGTTCGGCGTGAAGAGGTAGCCCACTCGCAACCCGGCGTCGAAACCATAGGTCTCCTGGATCGAAGCGCTCAATCCGCCAACATCCAGCGAGGTTTCGATGTTACCGACGTGAGCGTCAAGCAGACCGCCGAGCAGGAAGCGCGGCGAGACCATATAGTCGTAGCCAACCGTCAATTCACCATAGACGCCTTCTCCACCAATGCCGTTCAGCGAGATGGGAGTGAAATCACTGCCCAGTTCGTGCACGTTGGCGCCGGCGCCGACGCCGAAACCGACATAGACACCGCTCCAGTTGAAGCCTGCTGCTTCTTCAACCGGCTGCACGACGTCGGCCGCATGAGCAGCAGACATCAAAGCCACGATCGAAACAGCGGAAAAGAGAATAGATTTCGCAGACGTGCGAATGAACATAGCCCGTACCCCTCAATAATAAGCCCGAAATGCCTCTAGCAGGGGGTGGCTAATTTAGGGAATGACAAAAATGCAACAACAATAGGCAAAGTGCCGTTGCGCCACGGGTTTTCGTTTCCGATTTGCCTGGAAAGCGGGCTTCTCTGCCTTCGATCCCCCCAAAAAAAGTCGCCGGCATAGGCCGGCGACTTAGACGGGGGAAGCTGTCTTTTCGTGGAATCAGGCAGCCAGGACAGCCTTCGGCTCGACCAGTTCGTAGCCAAGCGCCTCGGCGACCGCGCGGTTGGTGATCTTGCCCTTGTGGACATTGAGCCCGTTGCGCAGGTGATGGTCGTCGACCAGCGCCTTCAGTCCCTTGTCGGCGAGCTGCAGGCCGTAGTGCAGCGTTGCGTTGTTGAGCGCATGGGCGGAGGTGACCGGCACCGCGCCAGGCATATTGGCGACGCAATAGTGGATGACGCCGTCGACCTCGTAGGTGGGTTCGGCGTGAGTCGTCGCGTGCGAGGTCTCGAAGCAACCGCCCTGGTCGATGGCAACGTCGACCAGCACGGACCCCTTCTTCATGCCGGACAGCATTTCGCGGGTGACGAGCTTCGGCGCGGCGGCGCCCGGGATGAGCACGGCGCCGACGACGATGTCGGCCGAGAAGCATTCTTCCTCGAGCGCCTCGACGGTCGAGTAGCGGGTGTGGACACGGCCCGCAAAGAGGTCGTCGAGCTGGCGCAGGCGCGGGATAGAGCGGTCGATGATGGTGACGTCGGCGCCAAGGCCCGCCGCCATCCTGGCGGCATGCAGGCCGACGACGCCGCCCCCGAGCACGGTGACCTTGCCGGGCAGCACGCCGGGCACGCCGCCGAGCAGCACGCCGCGGCCGCCATTGGCCTTTTGCAGCGCCGTCGCGCCGGCCTGGATCGACAGTCGTCCGGCAACTTCCGACATCGGCGCCAGGAGCGGCAGGCCACCACGGTCGTCCGTCACGGTCTCGTAGGCAATTGCCGTGACGCCGGAAGCGAGCAGCCCCTTGGTCTGCTCCGGATCCGGAGCCAGGTGGAGATAGGTGTAGAGGATCTGGCCATCGCGAAGCTGCGCCCATTCATTGGGCTGCGGTTCCTTGACCTTGACGATCATGTCCGACTTGGCGAACACATCGGCAGCGGTCTTGGCAATCGTCGCGCCGGCGGCGCGATAGGCGTTGTCATCGGCGCCGATGCCGGCACCGGCACCCGTCTCGACCAGCACTTCGTGGCCATGAGCGACATATTCGCGGACCGAGCCGGGCGTGAGGCCGACACGATATTCGTGGTTCTTGATTTCCTCGGGGCAGCCGACGCGCATTTTCTTCTCCTGATCCGGCCCTTTTGGGCTCGTTCCCTGTATTGGCGGAGTGAACCATGAATCGCTGCGCATGTGTTTGCGAATGCGCTTGCGGGCGTGGGCAAGTTTCGATAATCGTTGCGTGGAACAGCCAGATTTTCGCAGGATTCACGAATAATGCCGCTCGACAGGATTGATATCGCCATTCTCGAGGCTTTGCAGAAGGATGGACGGATACCCAATGCCGCTCTTGCAGAGAAGGTTGGCCTGTCGCAGTCGGCCTGCTCGCGCCGTCTCGACAATCTGGAGAAATCCGGAACCATTCGCGGCTACCACGCCCGGCTCTCCAATGCGGCCCTTGGTCATCAGATGACGGCGATCGTGCACATATCGCTGTCGGGGCAGTTCGAGAAGACGCTGTCGGATTTCGAGGCTGCGATCAAGCGCTGCCCCAACGTGCTGTCGTGCCACCTGATGTCGGGCGAATACGACTATATCCTGCGCATCGCGGCAAAGGATCTGGTCGACTACGAGCGCATTCACAAGGAGTGGCTGTCGGCCATGCCGCATGTGACGAAGATCAACTCGTCATTCGCCTTGCGTGAGATCGTCGACCGCACGGCGATGGGCATGAAGCCGGAAATGGCTTAACGCCAAAGGCATACCCGGACGCCCTTTCCAACATAGCATGCGCCTTCGCGGCGAAGTTCTGCCCAACGTTCATCACCGTGAGTTTCGCGAATGTCCGAGTTCGCATAGCCATCCCAAACATCACCGTCCTTGTAGACAACTGCCCAGTAATCTTCGGACATTTCACCGGCCCCACTATGCGTATCGGGATAGTCGATACCTGCAAAAACTTGCCGAGGCCCCTGGATATTGAAATCGCCGCCCGTCTCGATTTGATAGGAGCATCTTCCGGATATGCGGGTCTGACCGTCAACAACAAGCAGGCAGCGGCCCCATTTGTAACCGCTCGGCAAACGATGCTGTGGTTGGGCATGCGAAGGCGACAAGGAAAACGCGATGGCAAGGGCAGCCGCTAAAGTTCGTCCGATCATCTTGTCACCCGTTGTGGAGCAGACAATCCAAGAGCGACCTGACACTGCTGGATCCGCCCAGGCCGCATGTCGAAACGCTCCGCTGCGGCATGGTTATTTATCGACCAAGTCGGTTTTTTGTCACGTTACATTTGCGCTACCGCACGGTGGATTATGGGTCGATTGAAACGCGTCGGTCCGTACCTGACGTGTTTTTACGTCAGGCGATCCCGGCCAACCGGCCTCGCTGCTGTCGTGTCCATATTTCAAGGGTGAATCATATTCGCGGCGAGACAGAAATCCGACCGGTCTCATTTTCCATGCAGGCTCTTAGGCCTCGGTGACGATCCGATCCATCGGGATGTCGTGCGGCTGCGGATAGATGGTGGCGATGCGCTGCAGTTGATAGCCGACGCCGATGACCAGTGGCTTGAACGGCATCGCGGCCAGCGTGCGGTCGAAGAAGCCGCCGCCATAGCCCAGGCGATAATTTGCCGGATCAATGCCGACGATCGGCGAAATGACGATGTCGGGCAGAACCGGGTCGCCCTCGGCGGGGATCGGGATGTTCCAGATGCCTTTTTCCAACCGGTCGCCGGATTTGTAGGCACGGAAGATCAGCGGTTGCCCTTTCTCGACGACGATGGGCAGCGCGGTGCGGCCGCCACGCTCGTTGATGGACGCCATCCATGGCCGCAAGTCCGGTTCACCGCGGAACGGCCAGTAGAGACTGACCATGCGACCACTGATCTCGCTGATAACCGAGTCGAGGCCTTCTGCAATGCGCTGCGACATCACCGTCCGCGCGTCGGCCGAAACGGCAAGACGAGCGGCGATCAACCGTTCCCGCTCTGCCTTGCGCCAGCGCCTCACATCGCTCCAGTCGGACAGCGGCGCCCGGAATTCGGGGTCGAGTTCATGCATGAAGCAAGGCGGCGAAGAATACTGCGCCGGACCTTGGTCGTCATGATCGTTGGCCATGCATCACCTCATAGCGTGTTGGATGACGCTATACCTCGCGACACGATATAACTTGTGCATTCACGACATGGGACGGCGAGTCCCGGGCACCGTCCCTTCTGTTGCTGCATTGCACAAAAATACCTACATCTAGGACAGGCATTCTTACCGTCAGGGTGAAATGAAGTGAACCAAGCCAGCCATCATGTCGTCGTTGTCGGCGCGGGTTTCGGCGGTCTCGAATTCACCCGCGCGCTTGGCGGAGCGCCGGTGCGCATCACCATGATCGACAAGCGCAACCACCATCTTTTCCAACCGCTGCTCTACCAGGTCGCGACCACGGCACTGGCCACGTCCGAGGTCGCCTGGCCGATCCGCCACCTCCTGCGCAACCGCAAGGACGTTACGACGCTGCTCGCCAATGTCGCCGGCATCGACCGTGCCGGCAAGCGCGTGCTGCTCGATGATGGCAGTGCTGTTGCCTACGACACGCTGCTGCTCGCGACCGGAGCGCGCCACGCCTATTTCGGTCATGACGAGTGGGAGCCTTTCGCACCGGGCCTGAAGACGCTGGAGGACGCCACGACGATCCGGCGCCGTATTCTTCTGGCCTTCGAGCAGGCCGAGCGGGAAACCGATCCCGCCAAACGCCAGGCGTTGCTGACGTTGGCGATCGTCGGTGGCGGGCCAACCGGCGTGGAGCTTGCCGGCACCATCGTCGAACTGGCGCATGACACGTTGCGCGGTGAGTTCCGCAACATCGATACACAGCAGACGCGCGTGGTTCTGATCGAGGCCGGCGATCGCATACTTGCCAATTTTTCGCCGAAACTCTCCGACTATGCCAGAAAAGCGCTCGAACGGCTCGGCGTGACAATCGAACTCGGCCGGGCCGTCACGCGTTGCGATGCCGAGGGCGTCGTCTTTGGCGACAAGCAACTGGCGGCGAGGACCATCCTGTGGGCCGCAGGCGTTGCCGCTTCGCCAGCCGCCGAATGGCTCGGAGCGGCGGCGGATCGGGCGGGCAGGGTGCTCGTCGAGCCCGATCTGACTGTACCCGGCAGTCCGGAGATTTTCGTCATCGGCGACGCCGCGCACGTGCTGCGCCCCGATGGGCGCCCCGTTCCCGGCGTGGCGCCCGCCGCCAAGCAGCAGGGCAAGCATGTTGCCGCGACGCTGAGGGCGCGGCTTGCCGGAGACGCAACCCCGCGGCCATTCCGCTACAGGCATGACGGCGATCTCGCCACGATCGGCAAGCGCGCCGCGGTGATCGATTTCGGCTGGATCAAGCTGACCGGCTGGGCGGCCTGGTGGCTGTGGGGAATCGCGCACATCTATGTCCTGATCGGCTTTCGCAACCGGCTGGCGGTTTCATTGAGCTGGCTGTGGATTTACGTGACGGGCCAGCGCAGCGCGCGGCTGATCACGCAAGGCGACGACGACAAGGGCTGATTTCTCCGTCCGGATCATTCATCCGCATGTCGTCTGCTCCTGATCGACTGACGATCCGATACGCGCAACTTCTTGAATGGACTCGGATGGATTTCAGCGCCAAGTTCGCTTCGGGGCAGGGCGTGTCACGTCGTCGAAGAAGGAGAAAACATGTCCCGACTGCTCCATCCCGTCTCCCGCCGCGATCTCCTTGCAGGAGCCGCCGCCGCAGGAGCGCTGATCGTGCTGCATCCGTTCTCCGCCCGCGCGCAGGCCAATCAGGCGCATCTCAGGATCATGGAGACCACCGACATCCATGTGAACGTGCTGCCCTACGATTACTACGCCGACAAAGCGAACGACACGATGGGCCTGTCGCGCACGGCTTCCCTCATCGACGCGGTGCGCAAGGAAGCCACCAATGCGATGCTGATCGACAATGGCGACCTGCTGCAAGGCAACCCGATGGGCGACTACATCGCCTACGAGAAGGGCATGAAGGACGGCGATCTCCATCCGGTCATGAAAGGCATGAACCTGCTCGGCTACGAGTGCTCGACGCTTGGCAACCACGAGTTCAATTACGGCCTGTCGTTCCTGGACAAGGTGCTGGCAGGCGCCAATTTTCCGTTCGTCTGCGCCAACCTTATCCGTGGTACCGAGCTCGCCGCGAGCCCGCGCGACGACAAGCTCTACCTCAAGCCCTATGTCATCCTCGACAAGAAGATCAAGGACGGCTCGGGCGCCGAGCAACCGATCAGGATCGGCATCATCGGCTTCGTGCCGCCGCAGATCATGGTCTGGGACCTCAAGAATCTCGAGGGCAACGTCAAGACGCGCGACATCGTCGAGGCGGCCAAGGCCTGGGTGCCGCAGATGAAGGAGGAAGGCGCCGACATCGTGATCGCGCTCTCGCATTCCGGCATCGACGTGAAGCAGGGCGGCATGATGGAGAACGCATCGTTCTTCGTCGCCGGCGTCGTCGGCATCGATGCGGTGTTCACCGGGCACCAGCACCTGGTTTTCCCGGGCAAGAAGGATTTCCAGTCGCTCGAGGGCGTCGATACACAGAAGGGCACGCTGCAGGGTAAACCCGCCGTAATGGCCGGCTTCTGGGGCTCGCATATGGGGCTGATCGACCTGATGCTGGAGCGCGACGGATCGAAATGGAAGGTCGTTTCCGCGACTTCCGAGGCGCGGCCGATCTTCGAACGTGTCGACAACAAGAACAAGCCGACCGTCCCGGACGACAAGCGCATCATAGCGGCGCTCGAGCAGGACCACCAGGCGACCTTGGCATATGTGCGCCGCCCGGTCGGCAAGACCTCTGCCCCGCTCTATTCTTATTTTGCGCTGGTCGCCGACGATCCGTCGGTGCAGGTCGTCAGCCAGGCGCAGACCTGGTACCTCAGGGATATTCTCAAGAACACGCAATGGAAGGATGTACCGCTGCTGTCGGCCGCCGCTCCCTTCAAGGCAGGCGGGCGCAACGGCGCCGACTACTATACCGATGTGCCGGCAGGCGACATCGCCATCAAGAACGTTGCCGATCTCTATCTCTATCCGAACACCGTACGGGCCGTCGAAATCACCGGGGCCGAGGTCAAGGAATGGTTGGAAATGTCTGCCGGCATCTTCAACAGGATCGAGCCGGGCCAGGCGGACCAGGCGCTCATCAACACAGACTTCCCATCCTACAATTTCGACGTCATCGACGGCGTCACCTACAAGATCGATCTCTCGCAGCCGCCGAAATACGATGCCAAGGGCGGGTTGGCGAATGCCGGCGCCAACCGTGTCATCGACTTGATGTTCGATGGCAAACCAATTGATATAAAACAAAAATTCGTCGTCGCGACCAACAATTATCGTGCCGGCGGCGGCGGCAATTTCCCCGACATCAATGCCTCGAAGATCATTTACGAAGCGCCGGACACCAATCGTGACGTCATCGTTCGCTACATCGTAAGCCAGGGCACGATCAACCCGTCGGCGGACGACAACTGGTCGTTTGCCCCACTGCCTGGAACCAGCGCTTTGTTCGAAACCGGCGCCAAGGCGAAGGATTTCATAGCGGAGGTGAAATCGCTGAAGATCGAACCGGTGGGTGAAGGCGAGGCAGGATTCGCGAAGTATCGCATCCTTCTATGATCCTTTGTCATCCGAGATCGTGGGGAGTCGGCTCTGCCCTTGAGCGAGGCTTGAAAGAAGGGCAGCGCAAACTCGATTCCACGCCGTCACGGCGTGGAATTACGCCTTGTAGACCACCTGGCGCACGTCGATGTAGCTGGCGCGGAAGCCGGCCTCACAGTAGTGCAGGTAAAACTCCCAGAGCTTCTTGAAGCGGTCGTCGAAGCCGAGCGGGACGATCTTCTCCCATGACGCCCAGAAGCGATGCCGCCATTCGGCGAGCGTGCGCGCATAGTCATCGGGAAATACGCGCTCGCGCAGATGGGCAAGGCCATGATCCTTGCCGAGCGCCTTCAGGATCGACGGGGTCGGCAGCATGCCGCCGGGGAAAACGTAGCGCTGGATGAAATCCGGCCTTGCGCGATAGGTGTCGTAAGCGGCTTCGTTGATGGTGATGATCTGCAGGCCCGCGGTGCCGCCGGGTTTCAGGCAGGCTTTCATCTTGCCGAAGAACACCGGCCAGTATTTCTCACCGACCGCCTCGAACATCTCGATCGACGCGATGCGGTCGTAGGTGCCGGTTTCGTCGCGATAGTCCTGCAGCTTGATGTCGACCTTGTCGGCAAGCCCGGCCTTTTCGATGCGTGCCTTGGCGAAGTCGTGCTGCTCGCGGCTGATCGTCAGCCCGGTCACACGGCAGCCGATCTCTCGCGCCGCGAATTCGGCGAAGCCGCCCCAGCCGCAGCCGATTTCCAGCACGTGGTCCTTCGGGCCGATCCCCGTGTCCTTCGCCAGGGCGCGATATTTGGCGGCCTGGGCGCCCTCCAGGTCGTTGGCACCGGTCGCGTAGAGCGCCGAGGAATAGGTCATGCTCGGGTCGAGCCATTCCTTGTAGAAGGCGTTGCCGAGGTCGTAGTGCGCCGAAATATTGCGCTTCGAGCCGGTGCGCGTGTTCTCGTTGAACCAGTGGCGAATACGCTGAACGGTGTTGATGAGCCAGCTGGCGCCGCCGGCGACACGTTCGCCGATGGCCGAATTCACCACGAACAGCTCCAGGAAGCTGGTCACGTCAGGGCTTTCCCAGTCGCCGTCCATGTAGGATTCGGCAACGCCGATTGTACCGCCGGAAAAGGCACGGCCGGGCA
Source organism: Mesorhizobium sp. Mes31 (assembly GCF_024519675.1). Taxonomy (NCBI): domain Bacteria; kingdom Pseudomonadati; phylum Pseudomonadota; class Alphaproteobacteria; order Hyphomicrobiales; family Phyllobacteriaceae; genus Mesorhizobium; species Mesorhizobium sp. Mes31. Next base: position 106,380 of record NZ_JALJRL010000019.1, read on the forward strand.
AGCGCCAGTTCTTGAGCACCAGTTCGGCGTCGGGGCCGGGTCCTTTGCCTCCGACGAGGACGGCGCGGCCGTCCGGCATCCTGACCTTCAGCGTACCGCGCGGCAGGTTCATCGCTGCCGACAGCACCATGCGCGCCTTGGCCGGCAGGCCCTTGACGATCTCGGCGAAATTGAATTCATCCAGCCTGACCGCGTCGCCCGACGCTACGCCATGATGTTCCTTGTAAGCCATCGCATGCCCCCGGACTTCCGCGGTGTCGGCGCAAATTGCCGACCTCCTCTTCTCGCGGTTCATTCGCCAGGTTCGAACGCCGTTGCCTGTTCCCGGTAGCTGACCGGTTCGGCGACGGGCGGGCTCGAACGAAAGCGCGCGCCCTTTGACCAGAGCTTCAGCGCTTCCCAGTGAATCCCCGCGACAATCTTCCACGTCATGAGGGGGAACTTCAAGAGGCAGGCTGCGAGCTGGGCTGTGCCAAGGCGGCCGGCGATCGCAGGCTTGGATCTGCCTTTGCACAGCATAGGCCGAACGCACCAAAAACGCCTATGGCTGCAACCGCGCTTGTGCGATAGTTTTAGCCATGCGTTATGTAATCGTCATTGCCGCCGCCGCGTTTTTCCTGATCTGGGACGGCCTCTACAATCAGGGCCGGTATCTCGACACGACGGTCAGGGACGTAACGCATGTCGTGCGATACGTGACCGGCAAGATCTAGCGCCCATCCGAACGACCGCCGCCGCGACATCGTTGTCGGTTGACGTGACCGTTCTGTCATCACAAAAGACCCCGGCATTTCGATCGAGGAGGCGGGGTTGATCCGGCACATTGTTTTCTTCAGCGCGCAGCGCAAGGAGGATGTGGAGGCGGTGCGCACGGGCCTGCTTGCGCTCGGCAACATTCCTCATTCCAGCCTCTTCGAGGTGACGCTGAACACCAAGGTGGATCCGCTGTCGGATGAGGTCGATGTGGTGGTCTACGCGGAGTTCGCCGATGACGCCGCGCTGGCCGCCTACAAGGCGCACCCGCTCTATGCGCAGACCACCAGCAAGGTCAAACCGTTGCGCGAACTGCGCTATTCGGCCGATGTCGTGGCCGGCAGCTGATCGAGGCCTTGTTGCAATAGGTGCCTTTTTCGGCGTCCCACGAAATAGCCGGGTAGCACGTGAAGGCCGCCGGGCAGGTTGCCAGCCTTCCGCCAGGCCTTCACTTCGGCCAACGCGGTGCCGAAATGGCCTTGCGCCGCCGCTTTCAGCGCGCCGCGTATCGTCAGATAGCTAAGGATCGGCCCGTAGCCTTCAGATTGATAATCGGGACAGCGGGCCACGAAATCGTCCAGCCCTCTTATGTAGCCGGCATGGGTGCGTGAGATCGAGTTCGCCGATCGATATTTGAGGACGTCGGTAGCAGTGCCGAAAGCGATGCGGTACTGCCTCGCCAGCCGCAGCAGCAGTTCCCGATCCTGATGGCGGCGCAGGTCCGGATCGTAGCCGCCGATCGCGGCAAAGGCCTCGCGGCGAACAGTGACGGTCGAATTGGTCAGCGGGATACAGTGGCACAGCAGGAGCTGCCGCAGTTTTTCTCCATCGGGTGTGAGACGGGGCAATCGGTGTACACGTTCGGTGCTGTCCGAAATGTCGCTGAAGCCGTCTATGGTGCAGGCGATATCGGGGTTCTCGTCGAAGAAGCCGATCAACCTGTCGATGCGTCCGGGGCGGAAGGCGTCATCGGAATCGAGAAAGGCAATGAGCGGTGCACGCGACAGTGCCGCGCCTTCATTGCGAGCCCGGTTGGCGCCGGCCGGCACCGGCATGCGGCGCCATGAGAGGCGCGGGTCATCGAGGGACGCCAGATAATTGTCGGTGTCGTCGGTCGAGCCATCGTCGATCACCACCAGTTCGATATCCACTCGCGGGCTGCAAAGAACGGACGCCAGCGTGCGCGGCAGGCTTTCGCGGCGGTTTCTGGCCGGGATAACGACGGCAAGGCGGCGCGTGGCAACGCCGCTGGTTTCCATTGGCAGGGGCGGCAGGATTGTCACAAGCGGAACTCGTGCATCGTCGTGCGGCTGCAGCCGAAGTCGGCCTTGAACGGTTCGTCACCAATGGTGAAATCGAAGATGGTGCCGCCGTCGGCGGCCCACTCTGCCATCACATGGTCGAGCACGAGGAAACCCGGAGAATAGCGCGCATAGGCGCCGTAATCGCAGGCAAGCAGGATGTAGCGGAAGCACTCGCCATCCACCAACCCGAAGACAAAGGCGACCGGACCAGCCTTCGAGGCTAGGCGATAGGTTCGCGCCAGGCCGGAACGTGCACCGTTCGTGGCGACATCGACATAGAACTCGAGGCCGTGTGCCGTCTGCAGCGGGTCGCCCGGAAAGCGCCCGGCGCGGAAGTCACGCGCAGCGACCAGCGCCTGACGCTCGTCGCCTGGCTCGACCAGCTCCAACTGCAGCCCGCCGGCTTCGGCAAGCTTGCGCGCCTTTCGGTCAAGCCCAGCCGCGCGTTCGGGGCGAAGGTTGATCCTGCGCCATTCCAAGTAGGGAGAACCGTAGCGCACGGCGTGCGCGCCGAAGTCGAGCGTGGATGGTTCGACCCCCAGCAGCGAACGCCATTGATGCAGATGGTTATGATGAACGGGTCCGATTTTCAGGCCCGCGTGGAAACCGAGGACATCGCGAAAATGCTGCGCGGTTTGCACGCCGACCCTTATGCCCCTGGCGACGATCGGACAGACGTAGTCGGTGACGCCGAGAGAGGCATATTCGACCGAGCCGGCCGCATCGCCGCTCTTGCGCCGGACCAGCGGGACGAGCAGCTGGAGTTCGCCGCGCCCATCTCGACCGGTAACCACCAGCGGTTCGGCGTCATGTGCCGGCGAGACATTGCGGTAGAAAGCCGTGAGCCAGTCCGGGTGCTGGAAAGCCGATGCCGATGCATTGGGGAACAGCCGCCGATATTCGTCCGAACCGAAATCGAAGCGATCGGTCGCTTCGATGAGGATCGGCCGATTGGAATTTCGTGCGGCGAGGTCAAGCACGCTTCAACCCCGTAAAAAGTCTTCTGAACGCCTGTTGTGGAAACAGCGCGGGATCGTCGAGAGCGATGCGGGCACCGACCGGCAGGTTCGCATCCCGCAGTGCCGCGTACAGCCTGTCTTCCGCGAGTCTCTGGGTCTCGACCCTTTGGGGATGTGTTTCCCGATAGATTGTGTTGTGGGAACCGTGCGCCGGATTGGTGTTGATCTCGAATATCTGCGGACGCCCGTCGACCAGCGAGAAATCGGCGCGCCCATAGTCAATGCCGGCAAGGTCGAAGGCCTGGCGCAGCACGCCCTCATGCATATTGCCTTCGACGAAGCGGCGCTCGTTCTCGAGGAATGTCTCGAACATCGGGTGGGCAAGCAGACGCTGCTTGTCCTGCACGTCCTTGGCCGCCCAGCGAAAATCGACGACATTGTGATGAGCGATCAGCCGATGGCCGACGCGGTAGGTGGCGAAACGCTGCCAGACACCGGGACTCACCTCCTGGCCGGCATATTCGATCACCAGCTTGCCGGCCAAAGGGATGCCGTTTTCCCGCATCCGGCTCAACGTTGCGTCAAGCGCTGGCTGATCCGCGATCAACTCGAGGTCGGCGGAGAGATGGTCGAACTCGTTGCGGATGAAGACGGGGAAGGAATTCGGGCGTGGCCGACTTTCGCAACGCCAGGCCGAAAAGCGATTGATCCCTGCCGCGCTCAGGGCTTTCAGCAAATCATGGCGGCCCAGCACATGGGCCGGGTGATTGAGAACGCGGGCCCCGCCGCGCTCGAGCCGATTTGCGACCTTGGCAGCCAATGCGATCTCGAAATTCGAAAGCCGCTCGTGATCGGTGAACACCCAGGTGCCGGAACGCAGTTCCTTCTGCCGGAACAGGCGCTCGTAACTCCAGCGGCGCGCATTGCCCAACTGGTTGACCAGATGGCGAACGGTATAGCCGTGGCTGCGGGTGGTGACGAAATTGATCAAACACCATCCGGCGAGCCGCCGTCCTCCTGCAGAGCCAGAATCTCGATCGGGTGTCGGGATCCGTTCTTCGAGCCAGCGAGAACCGAAGCATAGAGGTCGAGGTTGAGCGCGACCGCCGAATCCAGCGAAAAATCTCTTACCCGCCGATGCCCTCGCGCAACCAGCACATCCCTTGCTTCGCCATCGGCAACCAGCTGAAGTGTACGGTCGGCGAACTCCTCTCGCCGTCCTTCGGGTACGAGTGCCAATGCCCCGGGAGTGCCGGCCACGTCAGTCACGCCGCCGACCGCATAGGCAACCGCCGGCACGTCTGCCGCCATCGCTTCGAGCAGCACGCTGCCAAACACTTCGCGCCTTGACGGCAGGATCATGACGTCGGAAATCTTGAGTGCCTTCTTGACCTCGCTCGGAGCGACAAATCCGGTAATGGCCCACCAGCCTGGGCGCGAAATCGCGGTCAGTGCCGCTTCAAGCTTGCGGCGGTCGGGGCCGTCCCCGCAGATCAAGAGAAACGCGCCTTTTTCGGACAGGCGCTCGACAAGCTTGGGCAGATCCTGCCAGCCCTTTTCCGCGCTGACCCGACCGATGAAACTGACGATAGCCCGCCCTTCGGGGATGCCGTGCTCGGCCCGAAAGGCCCTGAGCGCCGCCGGAGTGATCGGCCGTCGAAAAGCGTCGACATCGACCGCGTCGGGGATCACATCGACGCGCGAGGCATCAAGTCCCAACTCGCTCGCCGTGTTCCTGCCAAATGTCTCGGTCAGCGCGACGACCCGGTCGGCTGACCTCAAAGCCAGTTTTTCGAGCCAGCGCGTGATGTCGTAAGGCCTGCCCTTGAGCCGAAGCGCACTCTGGAACCCGGACCACAGCTGGGTATTCATCGACACCACGAGCGGTATCTTCAACCTGCTGACGATGACGGCGATGATCCTGCACCAGATCGAGTGGTTGAAATGGATGTGGACGACATCATAGCGGTGTCGGGCCCGAAGCAGCTCCGGTATCGCGCCCAGAAACCAGCTGAAGCAGAGCAACGGGCCGGCCAGGAATTCCGGCAGCCAGAAGCCGGTGCATTTGACCCGCATCGTCGCGGACAGTTGCACGTGCCTTGGGCTGCCGGGAATGTAGGTGGTCAGAACCGTCTGGGCTGCGCCGGCCCTGTCCATGCCTTGCGCGATCGTCCATGACTGGTTCTGCAATCCACCGACCGGATCGAACCCGATCGGCCACTTGCCAGGCCGGTAGAAATGCGGCGTGATCCGCAAGATCCTGAGCATGCTGTTGCCCGTCATCCGTCGTTCAGTCCAGCCATGCAAGCAGGGCAATAGTCGCCGTTCGATGTCGAATCGCGACGCCGCGACAATCGTCCAAGGCGGAATTCGCGGCATCCCCCGCGCGGGGGATGTCCGGACGCAAATCATCAAATCAGGAGGAGATCGGAACCATCCCTGGTGGTGGTTACGAGGTCGCCGGCGGTCGGGATGCGATCAAGCCTTGAACCGCTTTGCGGAATGATGCACATCGCGCTCCATGACCCGAACAACAGCTGCCGGTACCTATCCGCTCGATCATCTGGTGCTGCCTGTGCGCAGCCTCGACGTGGCGCGAGCTCGGCTCACCGCGCTTGGCTTCGTCGTCGCACCGACCGGCATCCATCCCTTCGGAACGGAAAATTGCTGTGTTTTCCTCGCCGATGGCACCTATCTCGAGCCGATCTCGATCGGCGATGAACAGGCAGCGACGAAGGCCATTGCCGACGGCAATGTGTTCGTCGCGCGCGACCGCGTCTATCGTGACAGCCAAGGAGACGACGGCTTTTCCGCCATGGTTCTTGCCACCGGCAATGCCGACGCCGACCATGCACGCTATGTCGAGGCCGGGATCTCGGCGGGAGACATGCTGGGCTTTTCGCGCGCCTTCACCGACACAGCGGGCAAGAGCGACATTGCATCGTTCAAGCTCGCCTTTGCGTCTGGCAGCAAGGCTACGGATGCCTTTCTCTTTGCCTGCGAGCGGGTCAATGCTCCGAAAGTGGACCGCGCGGCGCTGCAGGCCCACGCCAACGGTGCCACCGGCATCGTCGAAGTGGTGGCGGTCAGCGGCCAGCCTGCCGAGCAGCGCCGGTTGATTTCGGTAGCGATGGACGATCCAACCGCCAGCGGGCAGGGCGGCACCTTTCATTTGCCGAATGCAATCTTGAACGTGCTTGACCCTGCGTCTTTCACCTCACGCTTTGGCGTGTCGGCCGGCGCGCCAACCGAGCTTCGCTTCGCCGCGGTGGTCTTTTCGGTCCGGCACGCCGATGTCACCTCGAGGCTGCTTGCAGCCAATTCCATCAAACACGATATATCGGGCAATGATATCGTCGTGCAGCCGGCATCCGGACAGGGCGCGGCTTTCATCTTCCGGGAGATCAAATGAGCAAGCCCCAAGCGTCCACTTCGACGGCGCCCAATTCGTCGGTAACCGTCGGCAATGTCGTCTTCGACAACAACGCGGCCCTGTCGCTGATCGCTGGCCCCTGCCAGTTCGAATCGCGCCAGCATGCCTTCGACATGGCTGGCGCGCTGAAGGAACTGACAGGCAAGCTCGGGATCGGCCTCGTCTACAAGACCAGCTACGACAAGGCCAACCGCACCTCGCTGTCGGCGACGCGCGGCGCCGGCATGGACGCCGCACTTCCCGTCTTCGACGAGCTGCGCAAGGAATTTTCGCTCCCGGTGCTGACCGATGTCCATACCGAGGAACAGTGCGCGATCGTCGCGCCGCATGTCGATGTCCTGCAGATTCCGGCTTTCCTGTCGCGCCAGACCGACATGCTGGTCGCCGCCGCGAAAACCGGCAAGGTCATCAACGTGAAAAAGGGGCAGTTCCTCGCTCCCTGGGACATGAAGAACGTGGTCGCCAAGATCACCGGCTCGGGTAACGCCAATGTGCTGACCACCGAGCGCGGCGCGTCATTCGGCTACAACACGCTGGTCTCCGACATGCGTGCCTTGCCGATCATGGCCGAGATCGGCGCGCCGGTGATCTTCGATGCCACGCATTCGGTGCAGCAACCTGGCGGGCAGGGTGGTTCCTCGGGTGGCGAACGTCGCTTTGTCGAGACGCTGGCCCGCGCGGCTGTCGCCGTCGGCGTTGCCGGCGTGTTCATCGAGACCCACCAGGATCCCGACAACTCGACCTCTTCCGATGGCCCGAACATGCTGCCGCTGAAGGATATGCCGGCACTCCTGGAGAGGCTGATGGCTTTCGACCGGGTGGCGAAGGCTCGCTGAGCCAGGCGCATCCTGCCGGCGCTTGTGGAAGGCACAAGCCGGCTGTACGCTTGCCTGGCAAATAAGCGTTTTGGCAGGAGGAAGCCATGTCCGTTGCCCGCGTCACCGAAATCACATCGTCGTCGAAGAAGAGCTTTCAGGACGCCATCGAAAAGGGGATTGCGCGCGCATCGAAGACCCTCAAGAACGTCGAAGGCGCCTGGATCCAGGACCAGAAGATCGTCGTCGAGGACGGCAAGATCGCTGCCTATCGCGTCAATATGAAGGTTACCTTCATCCTCGCGGAGTAGCTGCCCGTAGCCGAAAAAAGTCGGGAACTTTCGCTTCCGCCCCTCATTGTCAAAGTCTAGATCAACGACAACGAGGAGCACACCATGACAACGCAGACAGGCCATACCGAAGCCATTGCTGCTTCGCGCGTCATCGGCACGTCCGTCTACAATACCGAAGGCACAAGCATTGGCAGCATCGAGGATATCATGCTCGACAAGACGTCGAACGGCATCATGTTCGCGGTGATTGGCTTTGGCGGATTTCTCGGTATCGGCGAGAAGTATCACGCCATCCCGTGGGCGAGTCTCGACTATGACGAGGACAAGGGCGGCTACATCGTGCCGTTCTCCAAGGAGCAGCTGAAAGCGGCGCCTGCCTATTCGATCAACGAGCTGGCCGGCGCGGATGGCGAGACGGCGCGTGACGCATCTTACGACTACTACAAGGTTACGCCCTACTGGCATTGACGGCTGCAATCAAAAAGGGCCCCGCGAAGACGGGGCCCTTTTTTGATTCAGGTCGCGGCCTATTCGCTGATGTGCAAGGCCGGTAGCGGCGCCAAGGCTTTGGGTGGCGACTGCTGATTGTCGCACGACGTCAGAAACGCAGCCGCGATCAGGAACAGACTCACGATACCGCTCAACTCAGACATGGCGAAACTCCTCCTGTTTCGCCCCGCGCGACAACAGCCATACCCGAAATCCGTGCCCGATGGCATGACTTATGATGACAGCGATTTGTGCTTCGTGAATCGCCGGGTCTGACGCCACGGCAATAATTGCAAGCAGGCCGATTGCCTTTTGCGGCACTTTGGCTAAGACGTGCGCGACGCTTTCAATCGATCAATCGGGGACATCGCAATGACCGCCATCATCGACATTGTCGGGCGTGAAATCCTGGACAGCCGTGGAAATCCGACCGTCGAGGTCGATGTCGTTCTCGAAGACGGCTCGATGGGCCGTGCCGCGGTGCCGTCGGGCGCCTCGACCGGTGCCCACGAGGCTGTCGAACTGCGCGACGGCGGTGCCCGCTATCTCGGCAAGGGCGTGCTCAAGGCCGTCGAGGCGGTCAATGGAGAGCTGTTCGAGGCGATCGGCGGCATGGAAGCCGAAAACCAGATCCACATCGACCAGACCATGATCGAGCTCGACGGCACGCCCAACAAGAGCCGGCTTGGCGCCAACGCCATTCTCGGCGTCTCGCTGGCGGTGGCCAAGGCGGCCGCCGATGCCGCCGGCCTGCCGCTCTACCGCTATGTCGGCGGCACCAAGGCGCATGTCCTGCCGGTGCCGATGATGAACATCATCAATGGCGGCGCGCATGCCGACAACCCGATCGATTTCCAGGAATTCATGATCCTTCCGATCGGCGCGCCGACGCTTCGCGAAGGCGTTCGCTGGGGATCGGAAATCTTCCACACGCTGAAGAAGAAGCTGAAGGACGCCGGCCACAACACCAATGTCGGCGACGAGGGCGGCTTTGCTCCGAATCTGAAGAGCGCGCCGGTCGCGCTCGACTTCATCATGGAATCGATCGAGCAGGCCGGCTTCAAGCCGGGCGAACAGGTCGCGCTCGGCCTCGATTGCGCGGCGACCGAATTCTTCAAGGACGGCAACTACGTCTATGAGGGCGAGAAGAAGACGCGTGACCCGAAGGCCCAGGCAAAATACCTGGCCAAGCTTGCCGCCGACTACCCGATCATCACGATCGAGGACGGCCTGGCCGAGGACGACTGGGAAGGCTGGAAGTACCTGACCGACCTGATCGGCAAGAAGACCCAGTTGGTCGGCGACGATCTGTTCGTCACCAACACGGCGCGGCTGCGCGACGGCATCCGCATGGGCGTTGCCAATTCGATCCTGGTCAAGGTGAACCAGATCGGTTCGCTGACGGAAACGCTCGACGCCGTCGAGACCGCGCACAAGGCCGGCTACACCGCCGTCATGTCGCACCGCTCGGGCGAAACCGAGGATTCGACCATTGCCGATCTCGCCGTTGCCACCAATTGCGGACAGATCAAGACCGGCTCGCTGTCGCGCTCGGACCGCATGGCCAAGTACAACCAGCTGATCCGCATCGAGGAAGAACTCGGCAAGCAGGCGCGCTACGCCGGCAAGTCGATGCTGAAGGGTTGATCCGAAAACATTCGGATTCTCGGACGTCGCATGAAGGGGCGGGAGCATTACCGCCCCTTTTTCATTTCGGCGCTGCTAGGGCGGTCATCCGTAACCGTCCGTTAAGCACAATCGGGCGAAAAAGATCCTGGGTCGCCCGAGTTCGCGGCCGCGAGGATTCGAGCGATGTGGACGCGTCAGCACAAACAGAGAAACACCGGCCGGCTGATAATCCCCTCGCTTTGCGTGGCGTTCCTCGCCTATTTCGGCTTCCATGCCTATCACGGTGAATTCGGCATCAACTCGAAATATCAGCTGGAAGCCCAGACGGTTGCGCTGCAAGGTCAGCTCGATGCGATCAAGGCGCGCCGGATGGAACTCGAACGGCGCGTTCGGCTCATGCATGAAGGTACGATCGAGAAGGACATGCTCGACGAGCAGGCACGCAGGGCGCTCAATCTGTCCCAGGCTGACGAAATAACCATCATGTTGCCGGTCTCAGCGAAATAACCGATATCAAGTTAATCGCCAATATTTTCAATGTTTTTAATCGCTTAGGCGCATGCCAGCTATGCAAATTCGGCATGGCGCAACGCTTTGGCGCGTGTTAGCCTTCCCATAAATCGGTGGGGAGGAGCTGATCTCCCCAGAGCAGATTTCATCCTGCTCTAATGTCCGCAAAGAGACGCCAACAGGGAGTGATGCATGGCCACCGCAGCCAGAAAAGCGCCTGCCAAATCCAGATCCGACGGTAAATCGGGGCTTGCTGCCCCCAAGCCCGCCGAATTCACCAGGGATGAAGAGCTTGCCGCCTACCGGCACATGCTGCTCATCCGTCGCTTCGAGGAAAAGGCCGGCCAGCTTTACGGCATGGGTTTCATCGGCGGCTTCTGTCATCTCTATATCGGCCAGGAGGCGGTCGTCACCGGCATGAAGATGGCGCTGATCGAGGGCGACCAGATGATCACCGCCTATCGCGACCACGGCCACATGCTGGCCATGGAGCTTTCACCGCGCGGCGTCATGGCCGAACTGACCGGCCGCCGCGGTGGTCTGTCCAGGGGCAAGGGCGGCTCCATGCACATGTTCTCCAAGGAAAAGCACTTCTACGGCGGCCATGGCATCGTCGGCGCACAGGTGTCGCTCGGTACCGGGCTTGCCTTTGCCAATCGCTATCGCGACAACAACAATGTCTCGCTGACCTATTTCGGTGACGGTGCGGCCAACCAGGGCCAGGTCTATGAAAGCTTCAACATGGCCTCGCTGTGGAAGCTGCCGGTCATCTACATCATCGAGAACAACCGGTATGCCATGGGCACCTCGGTCTCGCGCTCGTCGGCGGAGACCGACTTCTCGCATCGCGGTGCCTCGTTCAAGATTCCCGGCATCCAGGTCGACGGCATGGACGTGCGCGCGGTGAAGGCCGCCGGCGATCTCGCCGCCGAATGGTGCCGCGCCGGCAACGGGCCGCTGATCCTCGAAATGCAGACTTATCGCTATCGCGGCCACTCGATGTCCGATCCGGCGAAATACCGCTCCAAGGAAGAAGTGCAGAAGATGCGCTCCGAGCATGACCCGATCGAGCAGGTCAAGGCGCGTCTGATCGAGAAGAAGTGGGCGACCGAGGACGAATTGAAGGCCATCGACAAGGAGGTTCGCGACGTCGTCGCCGACGCCGCCGAATTTGCCCAGAACGACGCGGAGCCGGATCCGTCCGAGCTCTGGACCGATATCGTACTGTAACGGGAGGGCAAGGACATGCCGATCGAAATTCTCATGCCCGCCCTTTCGCCGACCATGGAAGAGGGCAATCTTTCCAAGTGGTTGAAGAACGAGGGCGACAAGGTCGTCGCCGGCGACGTCATCGCCGAGATCGAAACCGACAAGGCGACGATGGAAGTCGAAGCCGTTGACGAAGGCACGCTGGGCAAGATCCTGATCGCCGCCGGCACCGAAGGCGTCAAGGTCAACACGCCGATTGCCGTCTTGCTGCAGGACGGCGAAAGCGCTGCCGACGTCGGCAAGTCCTCGGCTCCCGCCAAGGCGGAAGCGCCGGCGAAGGCAGAGGCTCCGGCCGCCGACGACAAGACGGAAGCCGCAAAGCCGGCCGCGGCACCTGTCGCCGCCGCCCCGAAAACTGAAATCGCCGCAGATCCGGACATTCCGGCCGGCACCGAAATGGTCTCGACCACGGTGCGCGAAGCTCTGCGTGACGCGATGGCCGAGGAGATGCGCCGCGACGGCGATGTCTTCGTCATGGGCGAGGAGGTCGCCGAATACCAGGGCGCCTACAAGATCACGCAAGGGCTGCTGCAGGAATTCGGGCCGCGGCGCGTTGTCGACACGCCGATCACCGAGCATGGCTTTGCCGGTGTTGGCGTCGGTGCGGCGATGGCCGGCCTGAAGCCGATCGTCGAGTTCATGACCTTCAATTTCGCCATGCAGGCGATCGACCAGATCATCAACTCCGCCGCCAAGACGCTCTATATGTCCGGTGGCCAGATGGGCGCGCCGATCGTGTTCCGTGGACCGAACGGCGCCGCCGCCCGCGTCGCCGCCCAGCATTCGCAGTGCTATGCCGCCTGGTACAGCCACATTCCGGGCTTGAAAGTGGTGATGCCTTACACCGCGGCCGACGCCAAGGGCTTGCTCAAGGCAGCGATCCGCGATCCGAATCCGATCATCTTCCTCGAGAACGAAATCCTCTATGGCCAGTCCTTCGACGTGCCGAAGCTGGATGATTTCGTGCTGCCGATCGGCAAGGCGCGCATTCACAAGACCGGCAAGGACGTCACCATCGTCTCCTTCGGCATCGGCATGACTTACGCGGTCAAGGCGGAGGCGGAACTGCGCGGCCTGGGCATCGATGCCGAGATCATCGATCTCAGGACCATCCGCCCACTCGACCTCGACACCATCATCGCTTCGGTCAAGAAGACCAATCGGCTGGTCGTGGTGGAGGAAGGCTTCCCGCAGAGCTCGGTCGGCGACCATATCGCCAACCAGGTCTCGCAGCGCGCCTTCGATTTTCTCGATGCTCCGGTGATCACCATTGCCGGCAAGGACGTGCCGATGCCTTATGCGGCCAACCTCGAAAAGCTGGCGTTGCCGAACGTCGGCGAGGTCATCGAGGCGGTCAAAGCCGTCGCGTATCGCTGAACCCGGCGGGAGGACAAAATGCCAATCAACATCACCATGCCGGCCCTTTCGCCCACGATGGAAGAAGGCAATCTGTCAAAGTGGCTCGTGAAGGAAGGTGACAAGGTTTCGCCGGGCGATGTGATCGCCGAGATCGAAACCGACAAGGCAACGATGGAAGTCGAGGCTGTCGATGAAGGCACGGTTGCAAAGCTCGTCGTTCCCGCGGGTACCGAAGGCGTCAAGGTCAATGCGCTGATCGCCGTGCTCGCCGCCGAAGGTGAGGACGCCGGCGCCGCCGCGAAAAGCGGTAGTGAAGCTGCGCCGGCGAAAGCCGAGGCTCCCAAGGCTGAAGCGCCCAAGGCTGAAGCACTGAAGGCCGAGGCACCAAAGGCTGAACCTTCCCCTGCCGCGCCCAAGGCAGAGGCGGCTCCGGTTGCCAACGGCCATGCAGGTGGCGAGCGCATCTTCGCTTCGCCGCTCGCGCGTCGTATCGCCAAGGAAGCCGGCGTCGATGTGTCCGCCGTGACCGGCACAGGCCCGCATGGCCGGGTGGTGAAGGCCGATGTCGACGCGGCGATTGCCGGCGGTGGTGCCAAGGCGCCTGCCGCGAAGGCTGCGCCCACTGGGGCTCCGGCCTCTGCTCCTGCCGCGCCAGTAAAGGCGATGTCGGACGATCAGGTGCTGAAACTGTTCGAGGAAGGCTCCTACGAGCTCGTTCCGCATGACAACATGCGCAAGACCATCGCGCGCCGCCTGGTCGAGGCCAAGACCACCATCCCGCATTTCTACCTGACGCTAGACTGCGAACTCGATGCGCTCTTGGCGCTGCGCACGCAGATCAATGCCGCGGCGCCGATGAAGAAGACCGAAAAGGGCGATGTCCCGGCCTACAAGCTGTCGGTCAACGACATGGTCATCAAGGCGATGGCGATGGCGCTGAAGGCGGTGCCGGATGCCAACGCCTCGTGGACCGAAAGCGCCATGGTCAAGCACAAGCATGCCGATGTCGGCGTTGCGGTGTCGATCCCCG